>NZ_JBHXFJ010000014.1:83688-133114 GCF_042722465.1 Streptomyces sp. NPDC127098 | reverse complement strand
ATCGAGGTCCTCAAACAGCTCAAGGCGTTCTACCGCGAGGAGCGGGTCGTGCTGGTCTGGGACGGACTGTCCGCCCACTGGAGCCGGGCCATGCGTGCCTGGGCCGCCGATCAGGACTGGCTCACCCTCGAGCGGTTACCCGCCTACGCGCCCGAGCTCAATCCGGTGGAACTGCTGTGGTCATCACTCAAGAAACGCGAACTCGCCAACCTCGCCGGCGACCACCTCGCCGATGTCGCCGACGCCACCGAACAAGGCATCCACCGCATCAACCAGAACCACCAGCTGCCATGGTCCTTCCTCACCCACACCGGGTTGACCATCCATCCACCAGCCCCACAGAACTAACGAAAAGATCAGTAGTGAAGGCCCGTCATGCCACCGTGACCGCAGCACCGCCAGTCCGGGAGACCAGTCCTCGGCAGCTGGGGCACGGGCGATACCGGACAACGCTCTCAAGGAGGCGGACGTACGGGATCCCTCGCCCGGAGCCCTTCGATGTGCGGCGAGACGTCCTGTAAGAGGAAGCCAGCGGCCCTGAGGAAATGGGCCGCTGGATACTCCGGCAGGTCAGCGCCAACCGAACATCGGCACCTCGCACGCATCGGACGGCCCGAGGCACACCCTTGACCACCGTCGAGCCGTCCGCTCTGCGTATGACGGCAGCCGTGCCTCAGGCGAACTGCCGATCGGCGAGCTCACATGTCGCGGCTGTCGAATCGACGTGCTCGCACCAGATGCCGATGTCGGGGCCCTCCGGTGTGCGGAAATTCCACCCGACGTCTCCCCGGTGCAGGTAGGACCGGACATCGCCGTCGGCGATGTCCGATAGCGCGGTTTCAACGTCGTCGGCGACCTCGCACCAAGGGCAAGGGGCGCCCTGCCCGTCCGGGCGGCACCCCTGACACTGCTGGGAGAAGTCGTCCCTCTGGGAGCACAGTTCCGCTCGCAGATGCTCCAGCGCGCGGTCGATATCGTCGAAGCACGCCGGGGCGACGGTCGGCAGATATCCGGGAGTGTTGCTGCTCACGTGCAGGTGCGTGATCACTCGCCTGCCTCCACGATCGCTCCGTCATCGAGCGGACGGTCGGGATGATCGCCCAGGAACTCTTGTGTGGCGTCCTGCCCTCCCTCGATGACGTCGATGCTGTAGCCGTAAGTGGACAACACGCCACACGCCGCGTCCTCGCGGCCGAGGCGCTCGACGTCGCCTTGCACGGCAGCCCGCAGTTCCTCAGCGGCCTCCTCGTAGGTATCGCTCACAGCGACCAGGTCGCCGTTCTCACGCCACACGCGGAACTCGCGCTGGTGAGCGCTGGGGTCCGCGTTCTGCGACGAGAGAGTCACCTTCGTCTGGAAGTGGGTCAGCTTCTCCTCCAGCACCTCAGCCCCATCCGGGCACATCTCCCGGGGGTCGGGCAGGGGGTCGGTGCTGTAGCCGTAGGCGTAATCGGTCTCCGAGCCGACCACCTCACCGTCACCATCGACGACGTCGCGACCGAAGATGATCGCTCCGAACCACAGCGCCTCCTGAGGTGCGGCCCTCCAGGTGTTGCTGGTCTCGCTCATGTCCGTAATCCCTCCCAAGGTGGTCGGACATGGCCAGGGGCCCGGGATCCCAACCCGAGCCCCTGGCGGTTGCTCATTCCTAGTGGCCGTGGGAGCTGCGGCCGCCGCGCCATGCCTGCACTCGCGGCAGAGTCGACAAGATCACTGATGGCCGCCGGCGGTGACGATCGTGATCTGCCGGTCGCGTCCGGCGTAGAAATGCCGCACATCGTTCTCAGTGGCCTCGGGCGCAAGCGGCAGCGGCAGCCACTCCTCCAACTGTTCGCTCCAGGTCACCCATTGCCCGTCAATGCGGGCAACCTCCAACGGCTGCATCGGTCTTCCCTTCCACAACCCGGACCGCGGGCGGCCGGCGCCCGGGGTCAGCCCGGGGGCCGGCCGCAGCGATCTCACACCGGGAACGAGCCTGGCCCGCCCATCGCCCCCATCACCGTGGCGGCGATCGCGAGCTGGATGCGGATCGCCTCGAACTCCTCCGGGCTCACCGTCACGGTGAGGGTGCCGTCGGGGTTCTCAGTCGCCTCGACGATGGCCATCCCCGGGGGAACGGCGGCGCCCGGCTCCTCGGGCGACGACGACCCCCCGCTGCTGCCGTCCAGCAAGTCCCCCGCCATCGAGCACATGTCACACATGGGATTCCTCCCTCACGGAATCCGACTGTCCACTCTGAACAGCCGTGGGTACGCCCCGCCGACGCTCAGGCGCACGACATGGCAGTTCACAGTGGAGCGAGCACTTCCCTGGTCAGCCGATGGAGGGGCACCAGCCGACCAGGGACAGGAGCCCTGCCCGAACCCGAGGAGGGGCGCGGAAGCCGGGCAGGGAGCAGGCGGCGGCCGCTCAGCGACCGCTGTAGGCGAGGTCCGGCGCGTCTAGCAGGGACACCGGGCCCTCGAACACCATCGGTTCGGGGGGCGCGATCTCCGCCTGCCGCAGCTCGCGCTCGATGCGCGCCAGCACGTCATCGGAGCCCTCTGCTGCCAAGGGCCGAGGGTCACACTCGTCCGGCACCCGTAGGAATGGCGGACCCTCCGCACCGCATCCCTCAGCCACGCACAGCGCGGCCATGGAAACCGGATACGCGACCGAACCAACGACGCGGTAGCGGGTGGCGGGGTAGTCCCGCTCGAATCCCGACTGACCCCGGTAGGTCGCCAGCGCGGTCCGCGCGGTCGCGTCGGGGTTCGCGACGAACATCTGCCACAGCACATCTCGGTACGCGTGCCAGCACGCGTACGGCCCGTGTCGACCCGACGCCGCCGTGCGCGCACCAGGCCCACGACTGTTCACCACGCGCAACCGCGCGTTGAACGAGCTGCGCCGCGACCAACGTGCTTCCGGCGCAACGATCACATTTCCCTCGTACGCTCGACGCGACACATCATTCGTGACCGCGTAGAAGTCATCCAGGGAAACGCCACGTATATTCATGTTCCTCCCTCGTATGGCTCGGGAACAACTGACACGCGACGCTGCATCGATGAAAGCGGCTCTGCTTCAATACGGTGCCAGCAACCGCCCAACCGTCCGGGCGAGAACCAGAAAACCAAGTTCCCTCCGCACACGGACAGCGGCACACTCCACCGCTAACGACCAACGGCCGCAAAGCGAAACACGCCAACAGGTCTCAACCCGCCAGCGCATCAACGCCTTCACCTAAATACGGCGCCAGCAACCGCCCAACCGTCCGGGCAGCGCGGATTGGCTCGCTGCGCTTTCGTCATGACTGTGCCCCCGGGCGACCACGCCCGGGGGCACCATCGGCGGAGTGTTGATCGCTCTAGCGCTTCTCGGCGCTCTGGTAGATCAGTTCCTCACGAACGTGATCTAGTCCCGCTTTCAGGTCACGCCATTCCCGGCGGGCATCGTCGCGAGTGCGGCGAACGGGACGACGTGAGCCAGGCTGACCACCGTGGAGGGACTGAGCGGCTTTCATCAGAACGCCACCACGCCCCAGATCGTCTACGGCGTTCGCAGCGTCCAGAACCGCCGTGAGTGTCGGGTAGTCGCGTCCGTCGCCCCATGCGGAACGAAAGATCTCCCCGCTGTACCCTGCCAGGTAGGGGGTCATTGCCAGTGCGGGCAGGGTGTCAGCGTGCGGGACTCCCCGCATGATCTGAGCACCGGGGATGGTGTCGATTTCCTCGGGCTTGACGTCCAGTCGGTACCCGTTTCGCGCGGCAGCGTCTCGAACGGCCCACTTTTGGAGCGTCTTACGGGTGACGATGATCACCCGTTCGTCCTTTCGGATGTACTGCCACGCGTAGGGCTCACGCGTCGCTACCAGCAAGGCAGCAACCTCGCACTTGTCGATGATGTCCCCGAGCCGCTTTGCGAAGATCATCACGGAGTCCTGCGTGACATCGTCGCTGACGTCGTCCGTCCCGTACGGCGCGTGCCCTTCTTTGACGATGGTTGCGCTCCCGTTCGCACGCTTACGAGAGCGGGACGCGTCCACTACTCGGCAGTAGCGCCGTGCCAGCTCCCCGAGTTCCGCGTAATCCTCCGGGGTCACGCGCGCTATGTCCTCTCGGGTGACATCCCCCCGTGTTTCCCCTTCGCCCCGCTTCTCAGAAGTCCGATTTTTCACGATCGTTCTCCGATTCGCTGTGGCGCGCGCCCGATGCGCTACGCCTACAGCTCCATTCTGCCCAAAATCACGGCGAATTCAACCCGGCGCACCGAATTTCCGGCAATTCTTTACGCGCCTAACACTCGATACCGCAAAAGCAGGACACCAACAGGGAGGGGTAAAGCTTGAAGCCAGCAAAAGGGATTCAGGCAACAAAGAAAGAGCGGCACAATAGCGGCACAATAAATGCATACCAGCAAGAAGTCGGCGAATCTCTCCCAATAGCCATTGCCCTAGACCCATACCAGGCCATCACCCAGGCCCCGCGTCCTACTGTTCAGCCGCCTTCCGGCTCTTGAGTCCGGGCATGTGCGGGTAGAGGACAAGGCGGGTTGACCTGCAACAAGGCCCGGCTGGAGGGTTACCCGTCTAGTGGGCAAGAGGAGAAGCGACCAGGGCACGAGGCTGGCTGGAGTATGAATCACGCTGGCCAGCGTCTCGGCCCATGGCGGCCCGAAATTCCTTCGCATTCTCGACGGGCCGGCTTCCGCGGTTTCCAGGTGGCACCCGCCTGCGTGACCCAAAGGGCGCCGAGGAGCCAGAGCACTGGGGCGGGAATATTTGCGCTTTCGCGCGGCTCCCGGTTCTCCGACAGGCCTAGCAAATGAGACTCTATCACTTAGCGCCGGCTCCGGCTGTCCGGACTTTTGATCCGCTGGAGGGAGTCAAGAAACGCGATGGTCTCTTGTGCGGGCTCTTCGTCGATTTCGGCTAATGCGGCGGTGAGGAGGGAGAGGGTGCGGGGGATCGCGTCGTGCTGGCCGAGGAGTGCTTGCATGCGGGCGATGCCGCGGTAGATGGACTCGTTATAGGGGTCGATCTCGCGTGCCTGCTCGAGCAATGCCAGGGCTTGTTCGGAGTCGGAGTCTCGTAGTTCGCGGATGAGCGCGCTGTGGGCGTCGAGAACGTCGCGGCGTAGGGCCTCGCGAGGTGTTTCCAACCATAGGCCGGTGAGGTCGGAGGCGAGGTCGCCGCGGTAGAGGTCGCCGATTCGGCGGAGCGCGGATGACCGTGCCGAGGTGGTACTGGCGCGGTGTTGTGCGGCCAGTGCCTCTCGGAGTTGCGTGAGATCGATGGTGACGCGGGTGTCGTCGAGTGAGTAGTGCCCGTTGTCGTGGCGGATGATGTCGCCCAGTGCGTCGTGGGTGGTGCGGAGGACACGGCGTAGTTGGCTCAGGGTGGCGTGGAAGGCGTTGTGCGGGCGGCCGGCGTCGGGCCACAGTGCGGCGCTGAGGATGTCGCGGTGCGCGCCTTTGGGGTGGAGGGTGAGGAAGGCGAGCAGTTCGCGGTGGCGGGGCGCGAGCGAGCTTGTGATGTCGACGGGAGTCGATGTGCCTGCCTGGTGGAGTGTCAGGTTGATGCGGCCGAGGACGGCGATGTGCAGGACCACGTCGCGGCTGGGCTGCGGTGGCGGTGCGGCGGCCGGGCCGTTGTCGGGGGTCGGTGGGTCGCGTGGTGCTGAGGCGCTGCTGGGGTCTGGATTGGTGGATGAGTGGGTGGGTTCGGTGGGCGCCTCGTTGACGGCGCGGTTGGCGGGGTCGTGTGGCCGCCTGCTGCGGTGATCGGGTTCGTCAGGGTGCGAGGCGGGGCGGGGAGGTGTGGTGGCGCTGTTGGCCGCGGGACGGTGGTGGGCGGGCTTCGGGGGGTGTGAGGTGGGGGTGGCTTCCCGTAGAAGGTCGTTGAGGGCCTGGGCGTCGTCGCTGGGGAGGGTGAATAGGCGCATGCCGGCGTGTAGGGGGTGGGGGGCGGTGGGGTTGGTGGCAGCGATGGTGCCGTCTTCTCGGACGCGGATGGTGCTTCCGGGGTGCCAGGGGGCAAGAAGTACGCCCATCAGCCCGAGGGTCGAGCCGTTGTCGAGGATGGCTTGCAGCCGTCCGGCGGTCTCCGGGCGTGGGGTGGCGATAAGCACGAGTTCACGGACGGACTCGGCCTTGTGCGGGCTGCCGGTGGTGGCGCGGGTTCGCGTGAGCAGTTCGCTCTCCAGAACGTTCAGGGCCTCGTCGAGATCGGCAACGACGTGCAGATGCGGCGGGTGTGGTGGGCGGCTGGCACCGGGCCCGAGCAGCAGATCGGCGTCGGCGGCGGGAACGAGGACATCGGCCGGCTGGGCGTCGGGGCGGTGGAGGTCGGCGAGCAGCCTGACAAGCAGGGCTCGAGCCGCGGCGCGGGTGCCGGGGCCGGACAGTCCAAGGCCGCGGGTGCGGGCGAGGTCGAGTGCGACGGCCCGGCCGGCGTCGATGCCGACGGGGTGGTTGCTGCTGGCGGCGGCGGTGCGGGCTCGTTCGCGTAGCGCGGCTTCGGGCACGGCGCGGGGGGACGGGTGCGGTAGGTGTTCGAGTTCGACGAGCGTGGTGTCGTCCGTCGGCTGGTGCGCGTGGTCGTGTGCGGTGCGCAGGGCACGGACGATGGGTGCCATCTCGGGCTCGTCGTTGCGTGGCGTGCCGGGGCGGTAGCGGGTGCGGCGGCGTAGGAGAACGGTGCACCAGGCGGCTGTGATCAGTGCGGCTAGTCCGAGGCCGACGAACGCGCCGCTGGGGGTCAGCAGGGCTCCCCCGTCGTCGTCGGCGGCCTCGGGGGTGTCGGGGTCAGCGGTCTCGGGCGGGGGTGACTCGTCGTGGGGTGGTGAAGCCTCTTCAGGTGACGGGAAGGGTGTGGGCTGGCTTGGTTCCGGGCTGGGCGAGGACTCGGTGGATTCGCCGGGCCGCGTGGGTTCGTTCGGCTGTTCGTCCTCGGTTTCGTCGTCTTGGTTGTCGGGTTCGGGCGGCATGGTGGGCTCGGGGAGGTGGAGGATCCAGCCGGGGCGGATGAGGTCGGGGTGGGTCAGGGCAGTGCCGTCGGTCTGGGGGCGGCCTTCGTTCAGTGTGAAGACTTCCGGCCAGCGGGCGCCGTCGCCCAGGGTGCGTTCGGCGATGCGCCACAGACTGTCGTAGACGCCGTCGCGGGGTGGCAGGACAGTGACGGCTCCGGAAGCATCCTCGGCCTCATTCGAGGACGGCGGCGCCGAGTTGAAGGCCATGGTGGCAGGCTGCTCATGTTCCTGGCCGGGGTGGGGTTGGTGGAGGACGAGCGGAGTGGCCGTCGGGGTGATGCGGGGCACGGGGGTGAAGGGGCCGAGGGTGAGCATGCCGACGAGAGCCGCGGCCAGCGCGTGCGTGGGGCTGCGGGGGCGCAGGGGTGTTCGGGGCAGCGCGGGCGAGGCGTCGTGCAGGGATCGGGCGACGTCGACAGCGAACAGGAGCCAGGCTGTCCAGAGGACGCAGGCGAGGATGGTCAGGGTGTCGCGGGTGGTGAGCTGGGTGGAAAGGGCGGTGGTGATGTCGTCGTGGCTGGGGATGCGGGTGGGCAGCGGCCAGCCTATGTAGTGGACCAGGCCCCAGGGGATCCCGACCAACAGCACTAGGAGCAAGGCCGCGGCTATGGCGGCGCGAATCAGGCGGCCGGCCATGATCACCGGGCGCAGCAGCGGGGAGGCACGACTGGCTCGGCTCCGGGAGGGCGGGCTGGTGCGGGCTCGGCGTGCGGGCATGGCCGTGGATGCTCTCTACGGATCGGGGGTGGTGGCGCCGGGCTGGGGCTGGGCGGTGCCGGAGGCGGTGACGGTGAGCTCGTCGACGCCGAGGAGTTGGAGGAGTTGGGTGGGCTGGTGTGCGGTGACCGTCACGGTGACGGTGTCCTCGGTGACCGTGATCGTGCCATCGGCGTCGGCCTGCCGAAGGTAGGTCTGGGCGAGTTGGTGGGCCTGTTCAGCATCGAGGCGAAGGGAGCCGTCGGCGCGGTAGGCGGCCAGGTCAATGGCTTGGGCGCCGGCGCGGGCTGCTTCCTGTGCCTGGCCGATGGCGCGGATCTTCGCGGCGATGGCCATGCCAGGGTCCAGGGCCAGGCCGGCGAACATCACCAGCGCTGCGAACATCGTGACTACGAAGGGGGTGAGTTGCCCCTGGTCATCGAATCTCAGCATCCGCCACTGGGCGAACCAGACCTTCATGGTGTTCTGCTTCCTTCGCCCGCCGATGCTGTCGCTGCTGCGCGATATCGATCGACGACGGCGGCGAAGTCCGCCTCCAGCACCGTGGTGCCGGGCAGCGGCAGCATCGAGAGGTCTTCCAGGCCGACGGAGCAGGCGATGTCGACGGTCACCGTGGAACCCGGTTGCAGGCTCCCGACCATCTCCACGGTGAAAGTCCGGCAGCTGATGCCCGCCCGGGCCAGCGCCGCTGTGGCGGTTGATTCGGCGTCGGCGATGGCGGCTGCGGGGGTGCGGGCCTGGCTGGCGGCTCGGGCGGCCTGGTGGGCGGCGTCGTCGAGGCGCATCCTGCTCTCGGGCCCTCGTTCGCTGTAGACGATGAGGTACAGCACCAGGAGCAGCGCTGGGATGAGCAGGACGAGCTCGGCGGCTGCCGATCCGCGGTCTGTGAGCAGCCCGACCAGGCGTCCACCGCGCGCTGGTGCGCCTGGCACGGTCGGTCTGGTGGAGGGCGTGGTCATGGGGTGCTCGGGCTGGTTGGGGCGGGTTCGAATTCTTCGGTGGGGCCGGCGGCTTCGGCGTGGACGGGGAGGTGCAGGAAAGGCAGCACCGGCATGGTGGTGCCCTCGATGCGGACTTCTGCGCGGTCGCTGTCGCGGGTGATCTGCACGGTGATGTCGCGCAGTGGGCCGGGGCCGAGCTGGTCGAGGACGAAGGTGGCTTCGGCATGGCCGTCACGTTCGGTGGCGTCCTCGACTCGGGTGGCGGACAAGGCGTGGGAGGCCGTGGCTTGCACGGTGTGGGTGGCGACGGCCCACAGGGCGAGCTGGGCGAGCACCAGCACGACTGTGATCAGCGTGGGGAAGACGACCACGACTTCGGCAATGGAGCCGCGGTCCTCGTGCAGGTGCTGCCGCAACTTGGTCGCCCAGCGTTCGGTTCTAGTCGTGGAAGACGATGTCACGGGCTGCTGCCACGATTTCGTCGCTGAAGATGCTGCCGACCGTGAGACCGATCGCGGTCAGGACCATCGTCATGATGACGGCTTCGGCGCTGTATCCGCGGTCATCTGCGGGGAGTCGGCGCAGCGCGGGTATCAGCTGGGTCCACCACTGCACTATTCGGCGTTTCAGGATCATTTTCATTTCATTTCATTCCGTCGTTCCGGGGGTTACAGGGCTCCGGTGACGTGGTTCATGGCGGCGTAGATGATGAAGAGCACGAATCCCAGGGCCATGAGGGAGCTGGGGAGGGCCATGCGTTCGGTGGCCGCAGTGGCTGCTGCTTCGGCCTCGGCTGAGGTTCGGGCGCGCAGCGCGGTGGCTTTCGCGGCCAGGGAGGCGCGGATGCGGGCGCCTTCCGTGCCGGCCAGGGAGAGGGCGGCGGCGAGTTCCGAGAGTTCCGTGATGTGGAGTTCGCGGCCGAGTTGAGCGAGGGCGTCCCATGGTGAGGTGCGGGTGAGTTCGGCTGTTTCCAGGGTCCGCTCGAGGTGCTGGAAGGCCCAGCCGTCGCCCGCCTGGGCAGCGTCGTGGAGGGCACCGGTGACGCCGGAGCCGCCGGCCAGCAGGATGTGGACTAGGTCGAGGTAGGCGCCGAGCGCGTGGCGGAACGCGGCCCGGCGTCGGGCGGCCTCGTTGCGTAGGGAGATGTCGGGCAGCAGAAACCCCGCCACACACAGGCCTAGGGCGACGCCGGTGGGGATGGCCCAGCCGCCTGTCGCGCCGGCCGAGGCGAGCAGCGCCTGCACCGTCACGGGAAGCAGGAGGCCGGAGACGGCCATGGCTGCCTTCTCCGCCAAGACCGTCGACGCGGACTGGCCGGTGATGGTCAGGTCGCGGAGCATGCCCGCGGTGGGCAGCCCAGCGGCGCGCAGGATCGGAGCGAACGGCCGGCCCAGGTGCTGTGCCCACCCCACCCTCCTGTCACCGGCGACTTCGTCCACCGGCGTGGGGGCGGGTGGCGTGGAGGCGGCGCGTACGGTGGCCACCAGGGTGGCCAGGGGCGGGCGGGACGGGATCAACCAGACCAGGAGGGCCCACAGCCCCACGCCGATGCCGGCCGCCAGCGCCACAAGGAGGTTCACCATCAACCTGCCTCCGGACGTTCTGGTCGCGTGGTGAGGAAGCGTTCGGGCTCCTCCACCCGGGCCAGGCGCATCAGCCACACAAAGGCGGCCGCGAAGATTCCAGCGATGGCCAGAAGTGCTATTTGGCCGGCTGTGTCGTCGTAGGGGGTGAGGAACGGGCGATTGAACAGCACCAGCGAGGAGATGAACACGGCGGTCGTACCGGTCACGATCCGCACGGTGGTACGGATCGTCGCACGTGCGGTCTCGATGCGGCGCCGCATCTCCACTCGGCCCCGCGCGGTGCCCGCCAGCGCCCCTAGGAGCGAGCCGAGTTGGCGAGCCGGCCGCTGGGAGGACAAGGTCAGGGCGATGATGACCAGGTCCGCGGTCACGTCGGCAAGGTCGGCCGCCAACTCCCCCAGCGCGACGTCGAGGTCCTGGCCGTCGTCGAGGCGATCGGCCAGTGCACGGACGTGCTGGCGAATCGCGGCCGGGGCGGTGTCGGCGGTGGCGGTGATGGTCTGCTCGAGCCCGGCGCCGGCAGACAGGGTGTCGCGCAGCATCTCCGTCCAGCCGGCGATCGCGTCGACCTGTTCGATCCGCCGTTCACTTTCCGAGCTTGAGTCCAGTATGTGTGGAAGGCTCCATACCCCGGCTCCGGCCAGCAGCGCAGCGATCGGCCAGCCGGTGAGCGCCGCGCCGGCCGCGCCGGAGACCAAGGCTGCCAGTAGCCAACGCCCGGCGTGCTCCCTCCTGGTGTGGGCTCGCACCGGCCACCACCGTCGGAAGGTTGCTGACCGGCTGTCAGCCTCGCGGCTTCGGGCACCGGGACCTGCCAGTATCCATATGCCGATTCCGATGCCGAGGCCGCACAGGCCCAGCAGCGCGGCTGGTGTCATGCCCGCCGCCGTTCCATCAGCCCCGGTGACCAGCCGGCTGCCCGCAGTTCTTCCATGGTCTCGGTGCGCATCGGAACGCCCGGCTGCGCCCGCCGGTCCGGGCCGGGGCGGTAGATCTCGTTGGAGACCACCTGGGTGCCGTCAGCGCCGACGACTTCGCGGACGGAGGAGACGACACGCTGGTGCTCCGCACCGCGGGCCCGGTCGAGGTGGACCACGAAGTGGATCGCCGAGGCGCTCAACAGGTTGGTCGCTTCCATCGGCAGGCGCTCCGCCGACTGTGCGGCGTAGGCAGCGATCTTGGTGAAGGCTCCCTGGCTGCTGCTGGCGTGCAGCGTGCCCATGGAGCCGTCGTTGCCCTGGCTCATGGCGTTGAGCATCGGCACGATCTCGCCGCCGCGGACTTCGCCGACGATGACCCGGTCGGGGCTCATTCGCAGGGCCCAGCGCACCAGTTCCGCCATGGAGATCTCGCCCTCGCCCTCGATGTTGGGCTCGCGGGCCTGCAGCGCCACGGCGTTGGGGTGGGCCTGGCGGTCGTTCGCTAGGCCGAGTTCGAAGGTGTCCTCTATCGTGATCAGCCGCTCACGCGCGGGAATCTCGGCGGCCAGGGCACGCAGAAGCGTTGTCTTGCCCATCACCGTGCCTCCGGTGATCAGGATGTTCTTCCGAGCCCTCACCAGGACGGCTAGGAACGCTTCGAGCCGTTCATCGATCGTGCCAAGTTGACGAAGCCGAGTGAGCGTCACCCGGCGGTATCGGTGGCGGCGGATGGTCAGTGAGGGCCGGGTGCTGACCGCGATCACGGCGAACGCGCGCTCGCCACCGGCTAGTTGGAAGCCAACTCCCGGGCTGCCCCGGTCCAACCTCCGCTCCTCGACGCCGCTACGGGCGGCCATGTCGCGGACCAGACGGACCAAGTCCTCATCCGAGGCGGCCACGGGCTGAACCTGTAGGCGGCGGCCGTCGGCGTGTCGGACGAAGACGTGATCATGGCCGTTGACGTGGATGTCCTCCACGCTCGGGTCATTCAGCAGCGGCTCAAGTCCTCCCGCGCCGAAGAACTCGTTCATGATCTGCCGGATGGCCGCCGCTTCGACGTCCTCGGTCACCACACGCTGTCCACGGGCGAGTAGTTCGCCGGCGTACTCCTCGGCTGCGTCTTCTAGGAACTCCTCGGCCTGCCGCCGCCGATCCTCAATACTCGGCGCTGAACGTCCGGACCGCTCGTCCGCCCGCATCCTCTCGGACAGCCGAGCAGCCAGCCGCACACGCAGGTGTCGTCTCAGCCCCTCGCCTGTGTCGACCAGCGGAACGCCTGCGCCGGCCATGCTGGCGGCGTCCGGCAGGTGGACTCCGGGTTGGCCTGGTGGTGCGGAAGGGGAGGATGGGCGCACGACTCCGTCGGGGGGCAGCATGGCGGGCTTCTGGGGCTGTGCGGAGTGGGGGTCAATGGGTGGGGTCATTGAAGGATCCGATAGGTCGAAGGAACCGTGAACTCGCTGAAGTCGGTTGGTTGTGCGGCCCGCTCGCCGATGTGAGCAGCTGCGCGCGGCGCTTCTGGATGGCCTCGTGGTCCGTGCGTGACCAGCGCGTCGCGCGCCACGCGGGCCGCCAACTGGGCCGCCGCCTGCCCGAGGCGTGAGCGAGCTGGCGCTGTCCGTGGAGCCGGGTGGCCGCTGAACATGGCAGCGCCTGCCGGGTCGTAGGGCAGTCGACCGGCGATCCCAACTCCAAGCTCAGCCGTTCCCAAGGCCTGGGCGATCTCGTCTGTGGGGTATCCCTCGCCGACGAGCAGGAGCCGCGGTCGGGTTGACCAGGCACGTGCCTGGTGCATCGTGGTAGCCAGGTGTGCCAGCGCGTCATCGCCGGTGCCGGCCACGAGGAGCAGGATGTCGGCGGCGCGGATCAGTGGCAGCGTTGGGGATCCGGGCTCGACCCGGCCGCAGTCCGCCAGGACCACGGTGCCGGGGCGCATAGCGGCTCGCTTCAACGCCGTTTCGGCTTGGACGAGTTCGGCCAGGGAGACGCGGGCCTGGTCAGCTCCCGGGGGGCCGGGAACCACGGGTAGCCCTCCGGGTAGCCGTTGGGTGTGGTGCCAGATCAGCCCTGGATCGGTGCCGTACCGGCGGGTGGCGGCGGCCAGGGTGACCAGCCCCGGGTACAGGTCGAGGCGGTAGCGAGCCAGCAGGTCTCCGCCGGCTGGATCGCATTCGATGACGACGGGGTGGCCTGCCGTCGGCCAGGTGGCCGCCAGTGTCACCGCGGTCGTCGTCACCCCGGGCGACCCTTTGAGGCTGCACAGCGCGATCACGGTCATGGCTACTCCCCCGCCACGACGACGAGGCGGATGGCGTCGGCCGGCCAGTCGGCGAGGTCCTCCGCGCGGTTCCGGGGCAGTTGCAGGGACACGACCGTGAGGCGGGCGTCAGCCTCGTACTCAACGGCCGTGACCACCGCTTCCCAAGCTTCCCGGGGCGGCGCGGTTCCGGCGAGCCCGCCATCCCGTGCCGCGACGACCCGCACGGTGTGTCCGGGCTGCAGGTGGGGCGGAAACTGGCCCGTGTTCAACCCCACCGCGGCCACCGCCTCTCCGGTCGGGGGGAGCAGGGCCTCCCCCAGTACCTGGCGGCTGAGTAACGTGCCGGCCGGCAGGCTGTAAGCGAGCAGTTCCCCCTCCACCTCGTCGATCGCCTCAGCGGAGACCACCTCGAGGCCGGCGTCGATAGCCACACTGACCTCGCGCACGTCGCTCGCACGAAGCCGTTGGCCCACCGTCACCGGCTCGGCCAGCATCAGTACCGGCACACGCTCTCCCATCTGCAGGGCTGCGATCACGCCGCCGGTCGCGCATCCGACCACCAGCAGCACCCCGACCAGTAGGTGCGGCACTCGTCGGCGACGAGTGATGCCGCGGAGCCGACTGCCCACTGCTGCGTTCGCCGGTGCTCGGGTGTGGAGCTCCCTGAAGGACGTCGTGCTCATGCGCCATGCCTCCTTCGCGTTCGGTCTAGTCGGTGGTCAGGGCTTGGCTTTCGAGCACGCGCACTGACAGGGCGGCCTGTGTGGTCAGCCCGGGAAACGCCCCGGACTCGCCGGCGCCGGACCACATCACGCTCCACCGCACCCGTACGGTGATCACGTACTCGTCCGCCGGCCGCGTGTAGGTGTGGCCGCAGTCCGGCGACGGCCGTGCCGGGTCGCTCCCGGCCTCGTAAGGCGTGCCGGGCCCCTCGCAGACCAGCTCGGTGCCATCGCCCATGGCCCACGACACGGACGTGGGGCTGGCGGTAGCCGTCACCGACACGCCCGGAACCGCGGCCGTCGCCGACACCTCGCCCCACTCCGCCAGCCACAGCCACGTCGGGACTCGCACCAGCTGGTCCGCAGCGGGACTCACGGCGATCTGCGGGGCTGGGAGCCGTAGCTGTTCCCTGGCCCGCTGTGCCACCTGCTCTGGGGACGGCCCTTTCTCCTCGCCATCCGGCGGTGGGGCATCGGCGATCCACACGGGCGGCCGGTACAGGGCGTCACGCACCCCGTCTTCAGTGCAGCGGTAGACGTACCAGGCGCCGTCGCCCTCTCCAGGCCCCGGCGCCGGCTCCGGCGCCGCGGCCACGCCGGGCAACCGCTGGGCACGCAGCAACGTCGCCTGGACAACAGAGGGCCCCTGCGCCAGGCGCCCACTGGTTGACGCCGCGGTCGCCTCCGTCGGCGGTGCGTAGTCGCTGCGTTCGTAGGAGCAGTCCGCCAGGTTCAGGTCGGGATTGGCATGCTCGGCCGGCTCCTCCTCATCCTGCCCGCCACCTGAGCCTCCCGGTCCTCCGGGGGAGGGCGGGGCATCGTCCTCGCCGCTGGGGCGGCGATCGGCCTCGCCGCTCTCGGCTCCCAGCTCACATCCCGGCATAGGGTTCTGCTCGCAGTCGACCGATCCCCATCCGTCGTCGGCAGCCGCCGGCCAGGCGTACAACGCCACGCAGAAAAGGAGGGTGACGACCAGAGCCGAGCGCATCAACATGAGCCCACCGCCTCCACCGCGAACCGGGTCACGCGCCATGCCCCGTCCTGCTGCAGCCGCACCTCCGCGTTGATCGCCCGCCGGCCTCCGGGTTCGTCGTCCACCAGTTCGCCGGTCTCCTCGACGTACTTCAGCCAGTCGGTAGAGTCCCCGCAGTCACTGATCAGCACCGTGGTCGGGTCACCCGGAGGATCCACCGAGTCGACCTCGGGATCGTTCACCGGTTCGCCGAGCGTGACCACGCCGTTGTAGTGATCGGCGTACAGGCTCCGGGAGATGACCGACAGCGCCTCCCCCGTCGCGTACTGCGCCAGCGCAGGCGACCGCCAGTCTGAGGTGGTCCCGGCCTCGACCATCGCGCCCCACATGCCCAGATAGGCGTCGATCGCCGCCTCTCCCACAACGTCAGCCGTTGCCGGGGAACTCGACGACACCTCTACCTCGGGCTGGCCCTCGATCTCACTTCCAGGGGGTCCCCCCTGGTCGTTCGAATCGGACGATGCATCCCCGCTGCAGGATGTCAGCACTACGCTGAGAACCACGGCGCCACCCAACGCACCGATGGGTGGCCTAAGCGGTCGACGGCCGCTCTCTCGTTCGAAGTGGTGTCTTTGCTTCACCCCCACAACTCTTGGCATGCTCCCCCCACCCCACCAGAGTTGACCTGGCGCTTAACAGAGAATCTGAGGAAACACGACGCTGGGCCTCAATTCGGCTCAGTCGAGCAGCACGCCAACCTGTGTCGGGACCGTCGCGAAGCAAGAAGCACCTGCGACGGCTGGGTTGGACCACGGAATACTCGGCCTCCCTAGCGGTCGGTCCGCTCGTGGGTGGTCGTCATGGTGCGGCCTCCGAGGGTCTCGAAGGTCATGTCGGTCTCGGCCGCCGGCGGGTACGGCTCGTGGGCGCAGGTAATCCCAGGCCTCATGAGCCGGTGTGGCCCGCAGCCGCCGCTTCGCATCCAGGGCCGGGAGTTCCAGATCGCCGCCTGGGTGGACACCTGCGTGGCCCGCCACGGACATGGCCCCCGCCCTCGGGACCTCCTGTCCGCGCACTTCACGGAGAACCCGCGGTCCACGTGGACTGACTCCACGATGACTGACGCCTTGCAGCAACTCAGCGCCGAGGGCTGGCTGTTCGTCGACAACAACCGCTGGTTCCGCACGCGCCCCGGCCACACCTACCGTCGACGGGTGGCCCGCCAGAAGGAAGCGCGGCCGGATCGACACCGAAGCCGCGCTTCGGCGCCCGGGCCCGCGGCCGTTCCCAAGGCCGCCGCTCCGCCGGCGACTCCCGCCGCCCCCGTGGCTCAGGAACCGGCGAAGGCGGCACCCGCTTGCTCACCTCGACGCCGTCCCCCGCTCTCCCGGCGCATGGCGAGGTCGTGCGAGAACGTCCGCAGCCTCGCCTCCCCACCGACGAGATGCCTGAAGGACTGTGGCTCATCCCTGGCGCGGAAGTGGTTCTCGGTCCTCGTCGCGTTCGGAGATAGACACCGCCGGCCTGACGCTCGCCTACATGCGGTCCAGGCCGAGCATCCGGTGCACCGCCGCCTTGATGGTGATGCCCTGGTCTGGCGGGCTCGGCGGCTCGGCGTCCTGCCGCGCCTCGAGTACCTCGATGCGCTGGCCGGGCTGGGCGTTGGCGATGATGCGGTCTCGTTCCCGTTCGGTGGCCGCGAAGAGGATGAGCCCGGCGAGCCGTTCGCGGACGGCTGGGATCCGGCCGGCGACGGGGCAGATGACCGCGCACGGGGCGTCGCCCAGGTAGACGGGCACGCCCATGGCGAACTCGGGGGTGCCGTGCTCGGCGACCCGCGGGTATCGGCCCATGTGCTGGTAGATGTACTCGACCGCCGGCCTGGTGAGGGCCTTCTGCCGCTGGAGGAGGGCTTCGATGGCGGCCTGGTGGTCGCGGGCGTCGGTCGCCTGCCGGCGGTGGCGGGCCAGGAGGCGATCCACGGCCTGTTCGCGTCGGGCTTGGGCCTGGACCTGTTCCTCCTCGAGCTCGAAGTACCGGCGGGTGATCCACCGCCACTGCTCTTCGTCTTCCTCGGTGCGGAGTTGATGGGGGCGGGTCGCGTCGGTGCAGATGGCTCGGACGAACCGGTCGAGGGGAAAAGGATCGACGGTCTGCCAAGTGCCGTGGCCGCCGCAGGGCAGCGGCCCGTCGACGCCACCGGCGCACGACTCACACTGGCACCCGCCGCAGCTGCCGCGGTCCTCGCACCACTCGGGGACGAAGCGGGCTGGGCCGGCGGTCACCTGGACGGGGCCGTCATCCTCGGGCCGGGCTATCTGGGCGGCGGGCACGTCGCCGAGCCAGGGGATGGTCTTGCGGTCGGTGAACCAGCACACCTCGATGCCGTCCGCGCGGTAGCGGGCGGTGCGCGCCGTGATGTCCGCGACGGAAATCGACGCCATCTGCGCTTCGAGGGCGACGCGGCGGGCGCCGTCCGGGGAGGTGGCCAGCACATCGGCGCGCCAGGCCCCGTCCGCAGCGGGGACCTCGTACTCGGCGGTCCAGCCGGCGGCGCGGGCGTGGTGGGCGAGGTCGAGCTTGAGCAGGTGATGTTGGAGGCCTTCGCCGTCGGTCTTGGTCGCGCAGTGGGGTGCCTTGTTGGCGTGCCGTAGGAACCACAGGTCGTAGGCGGCATGGGTCTTGTGGACGAGGTGGAGCTGCCACCCGCACTCGTAGCAGGTCAGGGGCGCTGGTGGTTTCGTCTTGTGGATGCTGGCGCGGTCCTGGTCGCAGCCGAGGTCGGGGCGGGTGACGTCGATGCGGCCCCAGGCGTCGTGGACTCCGACGAAGACCATCGGTGCGGTTCTCCTCTTCGAGACGGGATTCGGGTGCCCGGGTCCGTCCACGGCCGGGCTGGTCGGGGCCGTCGGACGGGTTACCGGACCTGTACGCGGCGGACCCGTGAGGGGTGACTGCCCGGCACGGTGCAGGGCTCGCCCGCCCCAGCTTTGCAGGTAGGGCAGGGGATTTGGGAGGCGCGCCGGGCCAGGTCCGCCGTCGTGGTTCCGCCTCGTGGTGCTGTCGCCTTGGCCGCTTTCCGATTCTGTTGCCGGACGATCGGCAGGAGCCGTTCGTCGTGGCCGCCGAACCTCCGCAGCGGCTGTCCGCCAGGAACTTTGTCGTAGCACTCCTGGCCAGGCAGCGCCTTGCACGTCGGGCAGCGCCGGGGAAGCCACTTCTTGCGGGCGACCTGGTCCTGAAGAAGACCAAGTTCGCCGGCGGCTTTGACACGGGCCCGGGCCGCTTGGACCTGATCTTTCTCGGCCCTGGACAGCGGTAGATCGGCAGACATCGCGGTGATCACTCGTAGCAGCGCCCGGGCATCGCCGAAGCGTTCCTGGCTCAGGGCGAGTTCGACATCGGCCAGGTGCCTCCGCCGTCGAGCCGGAGCGTGCTTTGCCCCGGATCGGTCTTTCTCGCGCGCCCGCGCTGTCGCCTCGGTGTCCGTCTTCCTGATGATCCCCCCGTCCTGTTCCGCCAGCCACCGCTCGGCCGCGTCGCGTGCCTCCCGCACTGCGGGCGGCGGAGGCGTCCTGCGGCCGAGCAGGCCGTCGCATTCCTTGAGTAGGGCTCGCATACCGAGGACGTCGCGGGAGACACGCGCAGTGGCCATGCGGAGCAGCAGGCGGCGGATCTCTGGAGTGATCCGCGCTGGCTGTTCAGCGGGTTGGGCATGGGGGCGTGTCGGTGGGCGGGCCACGGGCTGGTCGGGCAGGTGTTTCAGCGCCGGGGTGATGAGCCCGGCCGGCCCCAGGGTGCACTCCTCGGGGCCGAACCATTCGGTGCCGCGGCTGGTCTGGGTGCCGATCAGCACGCGGCGGCTGGTTCCGTCGCTTTCACAGCGGATGCGGTGCACGTGGGAAAGGCGCTCAAGGGTCCGCCGGTCGATCGGCACGCCGGCCTCGACGACGACGCGGTGTGCGGCCTGGAGGTTGTCCCAGTCGGGCGGCACGGCCCCGTTCATATGGATGGTCAGCGCGATGTCGTCCCCGAGCCGCAGCTGAACCAGGGAGCCGGCCGGGGCCGCGCCCGGCTCCGAGCAGGCCACCTCGCCGGCCAGGCGGCGGGCGGCCAGCAGTCTCTCGGCCGCGGCCTTCACATACAGGTGGTCGGCGCTGGTCACATCACGGGCCCGGCGGCTACACGGCGCCCGCTTGACGTCGGCCTCGGTGTCGGCGTGGTGCGCGAAGTGACACACGCGATCCACGTACAGCTTCGTCGTCAGCTGCCGGCCGCAGCCGCCCAGCCAGGTCCCGCACCAGAAGGTGTGACCTGCGTACCGCTGGCGGAACGCGTCCAGTTCGATCGCCTCCAGCGGCAGCACCAAGGGCTCCTGGGAGTCCACGGACCCCAACACCGCTGTCTGAATCCGCCGCCGATCCCCGCCCCGTAATCCGCCGCTTCGTGGCACCGCGCCCCCACACCGTCCGCCTCTGCGAGCTCGATGCTCCCACTTCACCCTCCACCGCGACAGACCACGCTGCGGCGGCGTGAGCGCCGTGCCGGCCGTGGCCTTCAGCCGTCGTAGGGGTTGTGTCCGAAGTGGTCGATCTTCCGTTGGTCCTCGCGGCGATCTCTCCATCGGCCTGGATGCAGGATGCGTAGCGGGGCGGCGGGCGGGTTGTTGAGGTAGTCGGCCCAGGGGCAGCCGGCGAGGTGGGGGCACCAGTCGATGTTGTTGTTGCAGTAGCGGCACAGCAGGCCACGAACAAGGCCCGAGAAGTGGTGGTGGTCGACTTCGAGCCCGAGCGCGTTGCCGCAGCCGGCGCACAGCGGGCCGAAGGCGTCGACCAGCTGGGCGCGGATACGTCCCAGCTTCGACTTCGACCCCAGGTAGCGGGGCCAGCGCCCCATGTGGGCGTTGACGGGGCAACGCTCCTGTGGGGCGACGGAGGCCGGGTCGACTTCTTCGTCCTCCAGTCGCACGGTCCAGCGCACCTCGGTGTTCTGGTGGCCCTTCCGGTCGCCGTCGCGGGGTGCGGTCAGCCGGTATCTGGTCCCGTCGGTCCACCAGTGGACCCACCGGTGGTGGGGCACGTCCTCGCGGTCGTCGTCGAGGCGATAGTCGGTGAACGGGCCGGCGTCGCCGCACAGCAGCGTCCGGCCGAGCCGAAGGTGGTAGCGGCCGTCGTTTCCGCCGACCGCCAGGGCGTCGCTCCAGTCGCCGCGGCTGAGGAAGTCCGGTACCCGGCAGGCCGGCCGCCGACTGTCGAGGCGGACGTGCTCGTCGAGGTCGTCGTAGTCGTACAGCCAGGCCCATCGCCACAGCATGACCTCCCGACGATGCTCGGGCAGCTCCTCGAGGGAGCCAGCCGGCACCGGCTCTCCCGCGGTGCCTGTGGTCATCCTTCTCCCTCCCGCAGCAGCCGCTGCCGCTGCTACAGCTGGTTGCTGGCGGCCACCTCGGTGTTCAGGCCGTACCTCGGTTGGCCTCGAAGCGTCGGAACAACTCCGCGAAGAACTGCTGCAGCATCGCGCGGGCCTCGTCTCGGCGGCGGAGCTCGGCGGTGCCGAAGTGGAAGACCTCGTAGCCCCTGAGCTTGAGGTCACGGTCGGCTCGCATGGTCGCCGCGTACGTGGTGCCGTCCGGTCGGCCGTCGGGAGTGGTGAAGTGCTGGGAGCCGTCCACCTCCAGGACGACCCGCTGGCCGTGGGGAAGCAGCAGCAGGAAGTCCATGCGCTGCCTCAGCAGGGCATCGGCGCCACGCTGCTCGACGGTCTTCGGGTCCCAGTGCAGCCACACCTCGGGCAGCAGCACCGGCAGGTTCGGCACGGCCGAGCCGTGGATCTCGTGGTACAGCTCATACAGGTTCCGCTGCTCCGTTGAGTTTGCCGGCAGGCACTGGCGGAGCCTGGCGTAGAGCGAGGTCTTGGCTTCGTCCTCGCCGGCAAGGTGGTGGGTGTCGCGCCACCAGTCCTGCAGGTCTCGCCACCGAAGGCCGCCGGCCGGGATCGGGCGGTCGTAGATCAGGACCTTGTCCGCGTTCTTCACGATCTCGATGTCGTTGTCGAGGGCACCGCTGAGGCGGAGGTCCGGCTTGGCCAGCGAGGCGAAGACCAGGTTCTTCGGCCTGCGCGTGCGCGCCAGGCCGCTGGCGACCACCTGGAACACCGGGTAGCCGCCGTCTTCCCCGGTCTCCCGCAACTCGACCCCAGCAGCCCGCAGATGCTGGTTGATGGCGTCAACGAGGTACCGTTGCCCCGGCTCGTCAGGGATGACGTCCGGTGAGACCAGACCTTCGAGGAACCGTGCGAACCGCGCGTCGCCCGCCTCGAACGCCCCGAGGTTCTCGAACAGTTCCTCGGTGCTCCAGTCGCCGGGATTCCTGAACACGTGCCGGTCGATCTCTCGTCGGAGGCCTTTCGGGGCTGCCCCGAGCAGATCAGCGAACGAGAGCGGGTCATCCAGCACCCACAGCTGGTCGAGGAGATCCCGAAGGCGGCCGGCGCTGTGCACCAGGTCCTGGACATCAAGGGCGCGGGCGATTTCCCGGCGAGCCTTCTTGGGTATCGCCACGGCGCCGCGCAGTGCCCACAGTGCGTCCTGGACGGCGTTGCGGGTCGTCGCGTCGAGCCGCTCGTGGAGGAGGACGCGCTCGGCGACCGTCGGCAGGTCAGCATCCGCCAGCGCGTCAAGGCTGGATCGGACGCGTTCCCGTTTCGAGCCCTCTTCGTGTGGGATGGGGGTCGGCAGTCCCAGGCGCTCGCAGGCGTCCGCGAGAGTCGAGTGAGTGGTGCGGTCACCCAAGTCCCCGAGCACGCCGACCACGAGCTCCCGCAACGCCATCAGGTCACTGTCACCAGTCACCGGCCGATAGTGGCAGACGTCTCTGACAACGCGTCGGGTTGCCCGACGTCCGAGGTGGGCGGGCTGACTGCCACGGCGTCGTGGTGGGGTGCTGCGCGCGGCGGTGGCCGCCGGTAGCCTCCCCAGACAGCGGACAGGGGAGGGTCGTTGAGGGCGATGGTGGAGTTCGGCGTCGACGGGTGGGGGCGCTGAGTGCCGGCGACTGCGTGGGACACCGCCAGCCGGCGGGTGATCTGGCTGGGCGAGGGGGCCTCCGGCCTTCCCGCCGGTCTGGCGGATGGGCGGTACGAGTGCCGCGCTTGCGGCGGGAAGCTGATCCTCAAGGGCGTCGGGCCGGGCAAGAAGGTCTCGCCGTACTTCTCCCACCAGGGCGGCGGATCGTGCGCGGCGCCGGCCGAGGAGACGCGGATCGACGCCGAGACCGAGGTGGTCATCCAACTCCGGGACACCATCCGCGCGATCCCCGGCGTGACCGCGACGACCGAGGTCCCCGACGACTTGCCGGGCAGCACGGGGCAGCTGCCGCCGGTGATCATTGCTCAGTGCGACGACGTGACGGTGGCCATCGAACGGCCCGGCATGGTGTTGCCCGAGCCGGAGGTGCTCGCTCGGCGGGTGCGGGCGGTGCGGGGGCGGCATCCCGGCGCGGTGCACGTGTGGTTCCTCCGGCGGGATCCGGCCCAGTTCGGGCCGGCCGGGGTGCTCGAGGTGTTCTACGGCGGGAAGACCCGCGTGCACCAGACGGTCGCGCCGTCCGAGCAGCAGGAGGCCATCGTCGCCGCCGGCGGTCACGTCTTCTGGCTCAACGGGAAGCAGGTGCTCATCCCCTACGGCGTCCACGACTTCACCCACACGCCGCGGCCCGAGCAGGACTGGACGAACTGGCCCGACTGGAAGCGGGACCCACGGCAGGACTGGCGGATCAGCAAGCCGCGGCCGGCTGCGGGCGCCAGCCGCTGGGGCCTGGTGCCCATCGCGCTCGCCACCATGACCCGCACCCGGACGTTCTTCCGCCCTCAGCAGGCCTACCAGGTGATGGACGAGCTCTACCGCAGCCAGGCCGGCCGGCACGCGTGGCGCCACCGCCACGCCCGAGAGATCTACCAGCAGCGCAACACGCCACCCCAGCCGACGCCCCCGGTCGTCTCCATGGACGCGCCACGCACGGGTCAGGGCCAGGCCCAGGCGGCCGGGGAGCGGACCGCACCGCCGTCCCCCGAGCCTGCCGCGGCGCCGCCCGCGCCGGCGCCGCCGGCGAGCAAGTCGCCGGGGCCGGGCCCCGTCCCACCGCCACCGGCCTATCCACCGCGGCCGGTGTCAGTGGCGCCGGCGCGGCGCCCATGGTGGCGGCGTATGCTCCCCTCCGGACGGCGGCGGTCGAACCGATAGGTATGCCGCCCGGGGCCCGGGCTCAGCTCGGGTCAGGCCCCGGCCAGGCGACGCCTACCGCAGGTCCGCCAGGAGCGGTTCCGTCGGCGGCGGCGTAGATGTCGTCTTGCTGTTCCCGGATGTCTCGGGCGAGGTCGACGAGGGCGGCCGGCGTGGCGACGTCTCGCGGAGCCGTCAGCCGTCAGTCGCGTCGCCTGCCTGGGCTTGCCAGTGGGCGAGGCTGCGGCGAGTGCTCTGCGTGATGGAGTGGTCGGGACCGTGTATCCGGAGTTCGTCTTTCAGGATCTCCGCGTACGTCGCCGCGGCCCCGACGGCGTCTCCCGCTCGGCCTTGCGCTCTGGCAAGTAGAGCCCGGGTGGCGAGAGCGTTGGGGTGATTGGGGCCTAGACCGTCCACCAGTTCGGTAAGGGCGGCTACCGCGCTGGTGGCGTCGCCTGTCTCTCCCTGCCACCAGGCAAGGTTGGCTCGGGCGATGAGCGTGTGGGCGTGGTCTGAGCCCAGCGCCCGAGCCATGTCGATTACCAGTTGATCAAACTCCGCTACCGCGGTGGCAGTGTCGCCCGACTCCCCCCGCCCCCAGGCAAGGTTGTTCCGGGCGGCAAGCGTTTTGGCATGGTCGGGACCGAAGATGCGGACTGCACTTTCCACAACCTCGCTGAGTGTGGATACGGCGCCGGCCAGGTCTCCAGCCGTTGCCCGCAGAAAGGCGTAGTCGTGCCGAGTAGCAAAGGCATCGGGGTGGTCAGGGCCGAGAATTTTGACCGCTCGGTCCAGTACCTCGGCCAGCTCGGCTGCCGCGCTGGCGGCATCCCCTACGAAGCTCTGGGACCGGGCCAGGTAGCGCTGGACCGTGAGGGTGCGGGGGTGGTCGCGACCGAGGTACTCGGCTGTGACGGTGGTGAGGTGGAGGAAGTGCTCGCGCGCAACGGTGATTTCGCTGCCTCTGCCGAGACTTCGGCCAGCATGAGTAACCACCTCGTGCACGTCGGGCCTGTAGAGAGCATCTCTGGCAACGTCGGCTAGGGCAGTGGTGTTGGCGAACCATGCTTGGTCGATGCTGGCATCGGGCCAGGCGTCGAGGACAGCGTCGGCAGCAGTGCGGGCGATGTGGTGATGCTGCTCGGTCGTGAGGGTGTCGCGGACAGCGCGTTGGACGAGCTGGTGCACACGCACCGCTTCGTGGGGCGTTTCTGGGCTGTGCTGGACGAGGCTGAGGCGGTGCAGCGCTCGTATCGCCAGCACAGCCTGCTCGATGGTGACCTCGCCACCACTCTGCTCTCCATGCCGTGAAAGGTGGGTGAGGGCCGGCGGCGACGTGAGGACGACCTCGGGGATGCCGCTGGGGGCCAGGAACGCCGCGAGTTGAAGGAGGAGTCGGGCCAAGCCTCGTGGGCGGAGAGTGTTGGCGTGGTCGATGGAGATGTCCCAGGCAGCGGCGCTGGCATGGGTTTGTCCGTCGGGCAGGACGTCGGGGGCGGCGTCGGCGAGGGCCCGGGTGTGGTCGGCCAGCATGGCGCGGTAGGTGGCGGTGTCGAGGCCGGTGTCGACAAGGTAGGCCACGGCCTGAGACAGCGCCAGCGGGAGATGTCCGAGGGCGGCTGCGAGCGCGGCGAGTTGCTCGAGGGGCTCGGTGCGGTCGTGGGCCGCGAGGGCGTTGGTGAGGTAGGTCAGGGACTGAGTCGGGGTGAACAAGTCGACCTCGATGACGCGTCGACCGCCCCCGGTGAGGGCGGCGTCCTTGCGGCGGGTGGTGACCACCGTCCGACCGTAGGGGTTGGCCGGTGGCCACCAACCCCGCAGGTCGGCGGGGTCCCCGACGTCGTCCAGCACCACCAGCCACCGACACGGACGCTCCTGCTGCCGGGCCGGCTTCGGCTCGAGCCAGGCCAGGAACGCCAGCGCCGCCCCTTCCGGATCGGACGGGTCCACGCCCAGCACTTCCACCCCGGCCTGAGCGAATCCAGCGACGACCGTGGCGGTGCTGCCGGCGGTGACCCACACCAGGACATCGAGCTCGCCGTTCCCCATCGCGGTGCGGGCATAGTGCGCGGCGAGCTGCGACTTCCCGACCCCGCCCATCCCGCTCAGCACCCCGCCAGCGGCGGGTGTCGGCCCTGCAGACTCGATGACGGCGGTCCCACCACCGGAAAGGACCTGCCGAAGCCGGGCGATCTCGTGGCGCTCTTGGAGGCACTCCGCCTGCGGCGGGAGCGTTCCGACCTGGTGCGGCCATGCCGCGGGCTGACGCGGCGCGGCATGGTGGTGCTGGTGGAGCTGTCCGACTGCCCCGGCCGCAACGCCGCCGGCGGCCGCGGCGATTACCTGGCTGACGGCCGCACTGTTGATCGGGACCGCGGCACAGGTGGCTTCGGGGCCAGTTTTCTCGTCCGAGGATAGGGGCGGTGAGCCGCCGGATTCCGTCAGCCCTGCGACGGATCCGGCCCTGGAGGGTTTCCCGGCGCGGGGCCGAGGGTGACATCGCCCATTCGCAGGGCCGCTGCCGAGCCGCTCTCCGCCATGATGTGCACGTCGCCGGCGATAGCCTGTCCGTCACCCGACGCCGACGCCCCGCCGCCAGCTCTGGGCTGCAGCTGGCGCAGCATCCGCTCCAGTTCACTGGCGAAGGCCGGGTCGCGCTCCACGGCCTCCTCCAGGGAGTCGGTCAACCGCCGCCGGGTACGCTCCGACGGCTCGCCGAGCCCTGCTTCGGCCTCCTCCACGGCCCGTTCCAGCGCCGGGTCCGTGCCGAGCTTGCCGGTGACCAGCTCGCCCAGCCGGTCCACGCCGGCGTCCAGGGCCTCCTCAACGCGCGCTTCGGCGCGCCCCGCCACCCTGTTCATCAGCCATGCGAACACGTACCCGACCGCGACTTCCACACCCACGAGCAGCTCCTCCCCCGGCCAGGCTGACAGCACCGACCATCACCGTCCGACCTCGCGCCCACGATAGACGCGGCGCGCCCGGTCGTCCTGCCTCTCTACCCAGCCATTCCCCCCGCAGCCTGGCGCTCTCCGTCCGTTTCATTCCGGCGGCCATGCTGCAGCCGGTCAACGGGCGGGAGGCGGCGCGGCCAGCAGCTTGAGCCACCAGCAGTGCTACCGAACAACACAGATGTCCGGCAGTACGGACCAGTCCAAGCCTTCCCTGGCGAGGATCTGGCGAGCCACCCCGCGGGCCTGGCTCCACCCTTCGTCGCTACGCAGAGCCGCAGTCGTCCACCGGTCCGAGGACCCGTCGCGCGTCATTTCAGCGAAGGACGAGTCGATCAACCGCAGCTGGGGCAGTGTGGCCGGGCTGAGGACACCCTCCTCTACCAGGCGCTCAGCCATGCGGAATGCGTCGTCGAAGTTGAGTGCGATCTCATCCACAACGACGCCGTGCTTCTCCAACCATGCCACCTGAGCAGGCGCATCAGCCGCGACCACGGTCAGAGCATCCATCAGGAAACGGCGACGTGACGCGGGACCAGAAGTCTCCATGTCCCGATCGTCCCATGCCCAGCACGGTGAATACGGCTGCACCCAGCAGCGTGAGTGACGGGTTGGAGCGCTCGTTGCGCGGCCGTGCTGATCACGGCCTCAGCCCGCCGCCCCCGTCTGCGGGGGACCGCACCACCGTCCCGGGCGCCCGCGCTGCTCCGCCCGTGTCTTCGGCCAGTGAGTGGTCCAGGCCGGGCCTCATCCCGCCGCCACCGCCGGGTCTGGGCGGGTAGGGGCGGCGCGGAGGTGGCACAGACACGCGCCTCGACAGTGATCGCATGTCTCGTGGTCACGGTGCCAGCGTTCGTCGCACGGGGCGCCGCACGGGTTGCCGTCTGTACGCTCACGGGCCATGGACACCGTGTGTGGTGGGTAGAGGCCGGCCCCGCCCGAAAGGTAGTAGCCGTTGTCCGTGGCGAACATGCGCACCATGCTGATCCGCAGGGTGCGCCCCTTGTCCGGGCCTTCGAGGACAGTCACCCAATCTCCAGCCTGATGCACAGCACTCCTCCCCCTGCCGCCGATAGCCCGAGGCCGACACCCGAGGCCTCGGCCTGGAGTGTACGGAGTAGCTTCTCCATCGCGCTGGAGAAGCTGGGCGACGCGGTCGACAGCGCTGGGCAGGGCCGCAGTCAAGCTCCGGCCCGACGCAGCTGGATCCACTGCCATGGCGAGCACACCAAGGTGCTGCCGGGATCCGGAGTGGTTGGCGGAGCGTTGTTTCTCGACGGGCTTCGCTGATGGGTCACCACTCAGGGGCGGGAAACCTCCAACCTTCTCCGGGACGGCTCGGGGGCATGGCGCGGCGGACGACGTTGTGGTCGTTGAGCAGCAGGTAGCCGGCGGCGTGCAAGTGGTGCAGGTGCGTCCAGACCTTGTGCTCGGCAAGGACATGTTTCCCTCCGGCGCAGTTCAGCCGGGGGCAGACCTCGGCATGCGGGCCTTCATCGTCGCCGGCAGCCTCGGCAAACACGGCAATGGGAACACGTCTCGCCCCTGCGGTTGGGTCGTCGCTGTCGGCGACCAGGATGGCGCCTTCCTGGATTTGTTCGTCCAGGTACGTGGCCGCCACGGGGACCCGGCCCTTGTAGATCGGCACGAGTAGGGACCTGACCCGCTCGAACCACAGCCGGGTATCGAACGGCGCGGTCGACGTCAAGATGAACGTGCCGGTCACCGGGTCTGGCATCACCCACTCCCGATATCCCTCATACGGCGGATTGCCGTGGAACAAGGGGTTCATCTCCAGCAGGCGCTTCTCTCGGCGCAGCTTGGCGGCCTTAGCCGCACGCTTGTTCTTCGGGTCCCTGGAGTCCTTCGCCACCGATCGTCCTCTCTTCCGCCGCTGGTTGAGGGCCCGCTGGCTTCCGGCACTCTCGTTCCCGGCTGCGCGCCAGCAGTCTCGGGCGCGCTGTCCTCAAGGGAGCGGCTGTTCGTCGCCCGTCGCCGGCTGGCCGCAGGTTCAACGACGCGACGGACAGCGTCGTATGCGTCTGAGCGGGTGCTCGAGGGCCTGGCCGACACTCGCGCCGTGAGCCGGTCACCGGCGTCCCTCCCATGGTCATGGCAAGGTTCACCATTCCGCGGAACGGACCCGGCATCGCACGGTATGACTGATCACTCGGCCGTGTGATGCGCGGCCCGGTCCCGCGCCCCCGGGCGGCGCACGGCGCTATCAAGAGGCGCGTGATCACATCCCTGCTACGTCTCGCGCTGGCCGCCGCCATGGCTACCGGCACGTTCCTTGCAGCTTCCCCCGTCCAGGCCGCCGCGGCTGAGGTGGAGTTGCCATTGTCGGAAGCCGTCGACACCCTGCCCGTCGCGGCCGAGGACCGCACCGGATACTCCCGAGACCTGTTCAAGCACTGGGTGGACGCCGACCGGGACGGCTGCTCGACTCGCGCCGAGGTTCTCCTGGAAGAAGCCGTCGTGGCTCCTGAGGTCACGGGCCGCTGCTCCATCACCCGTGACACGGGCGAGTGGTACTCGCTGTACGACGGCGTCACCGTCACCAACGCCGGCAGCCTGGACATCGACCACATGGTGCCGCTCGCCGAGGCCTGGGACTCCGGCGCCAGTCAGTGGGACGCCCAGCGGCGCCAGGAGTACGCCAACGACCTCGGGGACCCGCGCGCCCTGATCGCCGTCACCGCAAAGTCCAACCGGTCCAAGAGCGACCAAGACCCGGCCGAGTGGCTGGTGTCCGACGAGGAGGCGGTCTGCGAGTACGTGGCCGGCTGGACCGCGATCAAGCACCGGTGGGGCTTGTCGGCGGACGAGGCCGAGGCAGCCGCCCTGGCCGAGGCCGCGGCCGGGTGTGAGGACGTCACCGTCCGCGTGACCCTCGCTTCGTAAACCTCGCCCCGAACGAGCGATGCCCTCGTCGCGAACCGGTGACGGGGGCATCGTTCGTGTTTGCCCGCACGCTGGCGGGCTACCACCGCGAGGTGACGACAACGCCCGCGGCAGCCAGTGGCCACGCCATCCGCACGCTCCAACAGAGGAAGCTTCAGCTCATCCGCCAGCACCGCGCTGAACAGCAACGCCTGGTGCGTGAACTCCAGGCCGGCCTGGCCCAGATCGATCAACTCATGGCCGAGGCGGCCGACGGTAGCCTCGCGCTGCCCTGCCTCGTCTCCCCGGTCACCAGCCCAGGAACCGCCGTGTACCACTCCAAGGACCAGCCGTGCGGCTGGGTCTGGATCCACAGCCTCGACGCCTTCGAGGAATGTCCCGAACACGACGCACTCCAGCGCCACCCGACACGCTGTACGGCCTGCGACTGGAAGACCGCCGCGACCACCTACGCGCACAACAACGCCCAAGGCAGCTGACAGTAGATTGCCGGTAGGCCACCATGGCTGGTTCACTCTGACGCGCCCGTGGCGCTCCCCCGCGAGCAGTACGACGATCCCGAGCGGGCGCCCACCATCTCCAATCCAATCATCTGACAGCACAGCAACAGGGAGGCGGCGTACCAGCGGCGCGCCGCGCCCTGTGTGCTACGGCGTCGGCAGTGCGAGCTCGAACCAGACGAGTTTGCCGGTGGACAGGCGCGTCGCGCCCCACTGACTGGCGAGTCGCTCGACGACGTACAGGCCCCGCCCGCCCTCGTCCGCCGGTCCCGCCTGCCGCAGCCGCGGCAGCTGCGGCACGTCGTCGCCGACCTCGCAGCGCAGCACGTCCATACGCAACAGCCGAACGGTGACCGGGCGTTCGGCGTACCGGACGGCGTTGGTCACTACCTCGCTGACCAGCAGCTCTGCGGTGTCGCACAGATCTGGTAGCTCCCAGGCTTCCAAAGTTTCCCGAGTCAGGCCACGAGCCTCGCGTACAGACTCCGCACGAGGACTGAGGCGGCGAAACACCACGCGTTCAGACGCGATGCCTTCGAGTCTGGCGGCGAGGAGAACGACGTCGTCGTCTCGATCGCCCGGGCCCACGTTGTCGAGGATCTCGTCGCACAGCGGCTCGAGCGGAAGCGCCGCGTCGGGCCGGGTGAGCCCGGAGATCGCCGCCAGCTTCTCGCGCATGCGCTCGATCCCGGTCCACACGTCCCTGGTGCGCGACTCGACCAGGCCGTCGGTGTAGAGCAGCAGGGTGGAGCTGGCCGGCGCGTCGAACTCGACGGTCTCGAAGTCCACGCCGCCGACGCCGATCGGCGCGTTGGGCGGGAGCTCGACCAGCTCCGTCGATCCGTCGACGTGCAGCAGCACGGGCGGCGGATGGCCGGCGTTCGCGGCGGTGATGCGGTGCGCGACCGGGTCGTAGACCGCGTAGAGGCAGGTCGCCATCCGGTCGCTGCCGAGACGTCGCACCTCCTCATCAAGCTGGTGCAGCACCTCCTGCGGCGGCAGATCCAGCCCCGCCAGGGTGCGCAGCGTGGTCCGCAACTGGCCCATGATGGCGGCCGACGTCGTCGAGTGGCCCATCACGTCGCCCACGACCAACGCCACCCTGCTGCCCGGCAGCGGGATGGCGTCGTACCAGTCACCGCCGACGCGGGCGGACTGGGCGGCCGGCATGTAACGGCTCGCGAGCCGCACCCCGGTCGGCGCCGGAAGATCGTCGGGGAGCATGGACCGCTGCAACTCGTCGGCGATGGACGCCTCACGGCCGTACAGCATGGCCTTGTCGACGCCGAGCGCCGAGTGGGTGGCAAGCAGCGCCGCGACCTGCAGGTCCTCCTGCTCGAAGGACTCGCGATCAGGCGGCCTGAGGAAGACCGCGACGCCGATCACCCGGCGCCGGCCGCGCAGCGGGGCGATGATCGCGCGCCGCTCCTCGGGGACGGTCTCGGCGCCGGTCAGCTCGCGCAGCGCCGCCCTCGGCACCTGGGACTCGGTGAACAGCGGCCGCACCCCGCGCATCACCTCGGCCAGCGGCCCGTTGCCCCTGACCTCGAGGGATGAGGGGGCGCCGGCCAGCAGCGGCAGCATCGAGCCGGCAGCGCCGACCGTGTCGAGGGCCGCGGTGTTGACCGGGGCCCGGAGCTCCGGCATGTGGTCGGTGCGGCGGAGCTTGAGCACCCAGGGGAAGACAGGCATCTCATCGCCGACAGGCATGGGGTCGAGCATGTAGACCAGGATGGCGTCGGAGAAGGCCGGGACCGAGGCCCGGCACAGACTGAGCACGATCTCCTCCACGTCGACACCGCGGGCGATCCGGCGGGTGGCCATGCCGATATACCGGGTGCGGTCGGTCTCCCGCATGCCGTGCATTTGCCTGGCGAGCGTGGGGTCATACGGCAGGTCGGAGGAGTTGTTCCCGGTTGTTGCGAACAAATCGGCGCCGCTGGGTGCCGCGGGCCCGGACTGCTGCCAGCCGATCTCTTCGGCCGCGTCTTGGACGGCTTGATGCTCTCGGTCGAGCACATCACTGGCCTTGGCCAGGATCTGGTCGACATCGTCGAGGATCGCGTCCTTGGCTTGCGCGGTCTCCGTGACGTCGGGCAGCAGGGTGTCGGCCGCGCCAAGCGCTTCGGCGTCGTTGGCCGGGTCATCGCTGAGAGAAGCGATCTCCGCTTCCAGGGCCCGGATGCGTCGTGCGGCATGGTCGGCCACCTGCTGAGCGGTATCGCGTTCCTGTTCGGCACGCTGGAGAGCGCGACGCAGATCGCCTTCCTGCTGGACAGCTCGCTCAAGGCGCTGATCGGCCGTGACGCGTTCCAGCGCGGGGACGGGAACGACTCGCAAGGAATCGGCTTCTCGGCGGAGTTCGGCGACTTGGGCTTGAGTGCGCCCCAGCATCCCGAACAGGAAGGTGGCCAGATGAAGTGCCTGAAGGCGCCCCTGCTCGCTGGTGTGGAAGGCGCGACGGTGTCGTTCGATCTCGTGTTGAAGCTGGATGGTGCGGTCCTTCTCGTCCAGCAGCTTCTGGGTGAGGAGCATCAGGTCAGCGCCTGCTGCTGCCGCAGGCTTCTGTGCGACCTCCCACAGCCGCCTCAGCGGGGCGAGGCGATGTTCCGTCGCTGCCTGCGGCTCGTCAGGGAAGCAGATGTCCGCGACGGCCTCGACCAGGCTGAACGGTGTGCCGTCGCCGTTCAGCTGCTGCCGCAGCTTCTTCACGCTCGGGACGACGCCGTCCTGGAAGTGCTCGCCGACCAGCCGCTCGTGGAGCCTGGAAACGTTCATCCCGGACTCATCGAGCCACGTCCGTACGGTCAGCACGACCTGGTTCATCTCCGGGCAGTTACCCCGCGGCGGCGTCCATGGACGCCCCGCCCTCTTCCCTGCCATCCCACCCCCACCGCCCCCGGGTTGTGACGGAACAACCCCGTGTTGTGGTCGGAACAATACCGAGCCGTTTGGATGAACGGCGCCGAAAGAGACAAGGTCAGCGGTGTCAACACACGCACCGCCACGGAACCCGGACCGCCGGAACCCCGGCTAGGAGGAATGACCAGAGATGGATGCCGCCCCGCCCGCCCAGGACGACAATCCCACCCCGCGTTTCGATCGCCTGGCCCGGTGGGTCCCGGCTCTGTCCGGGTTGATCACCTCGGTGACGGTGCTCCTCCTCTTCCTGAGCGGCAACGTCGATGCCATCCCGGCCGTGGCTGCCTTCGGCGCGGCAGTGACCGGCGGCACCGCGGCCAGCCGGCGATGACGCCGGTCTCACCGGGGTTCCGGTGCCTGTCACGGGTTGCGGCGCCCGGCACCGAGGGTCGGTGGACAGGCGTCTCGGCGGCCCCGCCGCCGGCAGTGTCCGGCGGCGGGGGCGACAGGGGCCGGAGGGTGTTTACGGCAGCTGGTCCAAGAGCCAGGTGGAGAGTTCCTCGGTGACCAGAGTGTGCGTTTCGTTCTGGCAGGCGAGTTTGACGGCGTGGAAGGGCGTCTCCTCCAGTTCCTCGTCGCTGATCGGGGTGTGCAGGTCGTCGTGGGTGGCCGGCTCGCGTACCGCGATGGCGCTGACGGCCGGGACGAAGCAGTGATTGCGGATCGGGTTGTCGACGCGGAAGCCCAGCAGGGGAGGAAGCGCGTTCAGGACGTCGGCGAGGATGCCGAAGCTGTCGAGGGTGCCGCCGGGCGCGCCGTCGATGTCGGGCAGTCCGCTCGTGCGAGCCTCGCGCTTGAGGATGGTGAGGACCCGCAGGTTGGCGACGAGTTGGTTCTCCCCCTCAGACTGGGTGCGCAGCTTCGTGCCGAAGACGGTGATGCCTTCTCCGGTGAGGGCGTCGGCCCCGGGAGCGACACCGCTGCCGGCACCGGTGTCCGGACCGTTAGCGAGGGCGACCAGCCGGGTCTGCCTCGACCGGGGGCCAGCTGCCGACCTCTTCCAGCGCGCGCAGGAACGCGAGGCGCTTGTCACTGGTGGCGGGCTTGTCCTCCCAGTGCTCGATGTGCTGCCACAGCAGCTCCTGGGCGGCCGGGCTGTTGATCTGGTCGGAGAAGCGGGGGTCGAGCTTCCTCGTGTAGTGCGCGAACGCCTGGAGCGCAATGGGGATCCAGGGGCCGGTGTGCGGGCTGTCCCAGGAGAAGTACAGCTGCGCCTGGTGCTCGATGCCGGCCGTCTCCAGCTTGGCGAGGGCGTAGCGGGTGACCAGGCCGCCCATGCTGAAGCCACCTACGGTCAGCGGGTGGTCGCCGACGCGACGGTCGATCGCCTCGATGACGGCCGCCATCACCGCCTCGGCGTTCTGCAGGATCGACGCGCTGCGCTCGTGGTAGCCGACCAGGACGACGTCGCCACGCCGGCGGCGGATCTCGCTCAGGAGTGGGAAGGGACCGTGCTCCAGGAGTTCCCAGGTGAGGTTGAGGTCGCTGGGGCCGACGCTGAAGCCGTCCGCGATCAGGACCGGGCGCTTGAGCTGGCCGTTGCCCTCGCCCGTGGTAGACCCAGGCAGTGCCGTACGGGAGGTCCCAGACGTCGTTGGGTGGGGGCGCGATGCGGTCCGTCGTGCCCGGACCGGGCGCCAGGACGATCGGGGGACCGGACTGGAGAGCTTCGGCGGCCTGCTCTTCGGTGGTGCTCATGTCATCGACTTCCGGGGAGTGGGGGGCCTATCGTGCGGTTACCGGACCGTTGTAGACGGCGGATGGGGCGGACGGGCGCCAGACCGGCCGCGGTTCACACGGTCGAGTGGAAGATCCACAGAACGGGCCCAGGCCGGCGGAATCCCCTCCGGCTTCTTGAACAGGACTTCACCATCGAGATCAGCACACCGAGCTCCACCGGCACGGGCTGCTCTTGGCCGGCCGACGACAGAGTCCTTGATAGCCAGGTGCTCGGCGTGGACGCGGGGAACCTTCAGGCGGCCCTCCTACCGGGTCTTCCGCCCTACCGGGTCTTCCGCCAGGGTGTTTGGGCGGACGTGGTGGGGGCCGGGGGTGGGTCGTGCCGGATCGGGAAGGGTGGTGATCCGGCACGGTTTCCCCTTGCCCCACCGGTCGCCGAGTCAGCCAGGGCTCTGCGGCCGGGCCGCACGGACCTCGGAGTGTGACCAAGCTCCACCGGTCGATGCGAGGGCGCGGGAATACCAGGAGTCTGCCCACACGGCGCCAGTGACACAGGATTGGCTGGCAGCGCATCGGCGCGCTGCCCGGCGCGATCACCAACGGCCGCGCCGGGCAGAAACGGCAAGGGCCGGCCGCTTGGCGGGGTGGCCGGCCGGTTCCACAATCTTGACCGTGTCCGAGGCGCCTACACCCCGAGCTCGTCCAAGGCAGCCTACTGCTCCACACTCACAGCCGCCGAGCCGCACGGATGCACCCTCCGGCTGCGCCTGGTCCCCGTCGCTGGCGACGACGTCCTCGAGGGCAAGGACCAGGTACTCGACGTCGCTGCGGGGGCCTTCAGGCGTCCTTCGCGGGCAAGGTGATTGTGGGCGGCTGCCGGGCCGGCTGGTGGTGTCGCGTCCTGGTCGCCGGTAGACTCCTTCCCTCGCGCGTCGCTGGTGGCGCCCGAGGAACTGCTCCGGATTGCCGCAACGCGGCTCCCGCGTGCGGCGCACCACCCGCCAGTGCCAGGCAGACAGGCCGCCGAACAGAACACGGTTCACCGGCTGGGCTGACGGCTCCAGCTGGCCCCTGCACGCCCGGCAGCTCCGGACGTCGGAGCGAGCTCGGATTCTGGCCATGCCGCACCGTAAGACCGACAAGCCTGCCTTCCTGGCTCGGACCGGTGACCACTCTCAACCCCCTCGCCTATGCCACCGACGCCATCAATGCCCTTGCCCCCGGGGCCACGCCCTCCGGCGGCCACCTCCCGGTCGCCGCAAACAGCTTCGTGCTCCTCCTGACCGGCCTGGCCGCCCTGCTCCTCGGCGCCCGAGCCTTCCGCCGCCAACAGGCCTCCACCTGACAACGGCAACCGCGCCCGAGAGGAAGAAGTCTCGACACAGGGCCGTGGAGTGCGAGCGGCGCGTAGCCGTCCATGCTGAGTGCGAGGTTGCCCGCCAGCGGACGTGCAGGGTCCTTCGAGCGGGGCCTGGCCGCCGCCCGCCAGTACCTCGCGCGTGAAGGCCACCTCCGAGTTCCCCGTGGCCATGGCGAGCACCTGGTCCTCGAAGACGCCGTCGACGGCGATGGCCAGGAGCAGCCCAACCGTGGCCGTGAAGCTCGGGGTCTGGCGCAGCAACATGCGCAGCAGGCGGGAGCGGCTCGCGCCCGAGCAGCAGGCCGGGCTCGATGAGGTCGGGTTGTAGAGGCTCGGACACGAGCGGGTGGCTGCCGCCCCCAGGTTAGGGGGTGGCAGCGTCGCCTTCAGCCCCTGAATCAGAAGAAGGTCGTCCTGGCCCACAGCTTGAAGGCGGCCTGGGTTCCAGGCCCGGCGATTCCGTCGATCGGCCCGTCGTAGTCCCACGTCCTCATCCAGCGCTGCAGCGCCATGACTGTCTCAGGCCCCACGATTCCGTCGATCGGCCCGCCGTAACCGTGGGCTGACCGGAGAAAGCGCTGTAGTGCCATCCAGCTCTCTGTGCCGAGCAGCCCGTCGATCGGGCCGGTGTAACCCCAGTCCCTGAGCCAGAGCTGAACCCTCCTGGCCTCTTCTGCGCTGAGGCTGAGGTTGACCACTGCGAGTGGGGCGGCAGCCTCGGAGCTCACCACCGGCGACGCAGCTGGCGCGGCGACAGCGCCTCCCGTCGCGCCAAGACAGCCGACAGCTATCCCAGCGATAACCGAGAGGTTGACGAACTTCCTTGCGTAGGGCTTCATCGCATCGGTCCTCACAATCGCGCGTTTCACGAACGAACAGAGGATGCCGCCCCTCACTTTCACCACGCTTTCATCGGCTCGCGTCCGAACAGCGGGCCGCGCTGGACGAGATCAGGCGTAGGGAGCCGGCCGCGCGGCGGGCGGGATCACCCACGAAGCGGCTGCGCGGCCGTCTCCCGGCCGATCGTTACGGCACGGCGTCATGGTCAACTCGCTGTCGTCGGCGCTCGCGGTAGGCGGCCTCGCCGCACCGGCCCGCGGTCATGCGGCGGCGACTGGCCAACGCCCTCTTCGATTACCTGGAGATCTTCCACAACCGCCAGCGCGGCTTCCCGTACACCGGCAGACATGGCCACCCCGGCGCTCGCCTGGGTACTTCGCGGCGTAACCAGCCGGCCCGTCCGACTCCGCACACAGGCGGCATGACGTCCCCTCGGTGCGGCGGCGGACGCGAGCATCGAACGTTCGCGCGGGTCGCCCTCACCCTTGTGGGTGGCGCTCGCGTGATGTCGCTCCGTGCGGGGCCTCGTTTTCCTACGGTGCGAGTCGCACGGGCCCGTGCTCCCGAACCGCCCGCGCGGGGAGAGGCTGTGGACACCACACCAGAGGCCGGCGCCACCCCGAAAGACGGCGGCGCGACGACACGCTTCGACGTGCGAGCCAGCGACTCGGCCCGCGTCTTCGTGGCCGGGCGCGACCTGAACATCACGCTTCCACCGCCGGCGCAGACCCCGGTGGCGGCGCTGCGCAGCCTGCCGCGGGACATCCCCTCGTTCACCGGCCGCGTGGCCGAGATCGCGCGGGTAGTGGAGGCCGGGCGGCCGGCCGGGGTGGTCGACATCCACACGGTCGACGGCATGGCCGGCGTGGGCAAGACCGCACTCGCCGTGCACCTCGGCCACCTGCTCACCCCGGATTTCGGCGATCGCGTCGGCCAGTTCCCCGAAGCCGTCCTTCTGCAACGGCTCACCGCCGCCGTCTCCGCTCGTGTCGTGCCAGTAGATGGAGTGCAGGATGTGCCCCTCCGGCGCGGAGGGTCTCCCAGGGGCATCCGGGGGGCGCGCTGGCCGGCTTCTCGCCACACGTCGGCGAAGGCCTGCTCCGCGGCGGCATCCAGCAGGTCATCCTTGTCCTGGAAGCCGTACAGGGCAGGAGGCTGCCCCGGGATACGCGGGGCCACACGCGGCGAAATCGCCGCGGTGGCCCCGCGCCGAGGTCCTGGACGACGAGGTAGGTGTGGATCAGCCGGATCGGTGTCCGCCCGCGGCATCGGGACGCGGGCATGCCACGTCCTCCTGCGCGCTGTTCTCGCCCACTTCCCCGTCACCGTCCCGTCGGCCCCGCCGTGAATCCCCACCAGCCGGCCCGGACTCAACCGCGCCGAGCTGTGCGCCTGGGTACACACGGCACGGCTTCGTCGCCGCTCCGCTACGGGACGCCCCCTACCGCATGCTCCGCCTCCCCAGCCCATGACGGTCACGGACCGTCGCCAACGAGTGGAAGGTGGGGCGGCGAACCGGCCGCCGGTGGGGACGGCGAGCGGGGAGTTGCTGGCCCCGGACGGTCACGGAGCACTTCCTCACCGAGTTCACCCGCGTGCGCGGCAGGGCCGGGTAGCTGGGAAGGTCGCCGCGGTCTCCCTCGCCTGCCCGACGGCGCGGTGTGCGAGGCGGTCTGCCCTGCGGCGGCGGGTGCATGGCCAGGCCGGCTTCGCCCGCTCCGCCGCGGTGTCATCCCCTCTGATCATCAGTAGCACCACTATCGATCACGGAACAGAGCTGCTCATGCACAGACCCTCGCTGTCACTCGGAGGCTGGCGGATTCGAGAGAAACCAGGTGGTCAAGCGCTGTATGGCGGCATCCCGACTTTCGGGCGGCTCGTCTTCGAGAACGCACCGGGCGGCGAACGCCCGGAGGAGCTCATGGAGGTGCCAAGTGTTCCGAGCCTTGGCTTCCACCAGATGCACGCCCTCGAGTCGTTCCATCAGCCGCTGGACAGTGGCAAACGGCTGGCCGGCCAACGCTGCGGCAGCTCCCAGGGCGATGTCCGGTCCTGGATGCAGCCCTAACAGTCGGAACATCCTGGCCGCCGGAGGGTCGACCTGCCGGTATGAGGAGGAGATGGCCTCGTGGACGAAGTCGTTTTCGTCCATCGTCAGAACGTCGAGGTTCTTCGTGGCCAGGTCACCGACTAGGTCTGCCACCCGGTACGAGGCGCGGGCGGCCACCTTTTCAGCAGCCACACGCAACGCCAAGGGGAGGTGCGAGCACTGTTCGGCCAGGGCTCGAATGGCTTCCGTCTCGTCCTCAGCTTGCGAGCCGATCGCTGTGGTGAGCACCGCCTGCGACTCCGCAGGCTCCATCGGGCCGATGGTAAGGCGCGCCGCGCCGTCCCGAAGCACCAGTCCGGTCATCCGGCGCCGGCTGGTGATGACCACAGCGCACCCCTGCGCCCCAAGAAGCATGGGCCGCACCTGAAGACCGCTCGCCGCGTTGTCCAGGACCACGAGAAGGCGCTTGCCCGCCGCGGCACTCCTCATCATCGCCGCCCGCTGTTCGATACTCGATGGGATCCCGTCGACGGGGACGCCCAGCGCGGTCAGGAAGCCGTCGATGACACCTCCCGGCTCGGCACGCTTCCCGCGGGCCACGAAGCCGCGCAAGTCAGCGAAGAGGACTCCGTCGGGGAACTCGTGCGCGACGCGATGGGCCCAGCGAATCGCCAGGGCCGTCTTGCCGGCACCTGCCGGCCCGTCGATGGCCACGGTCATCACGGTGCCTGCCGACTTGGCTAACTCCAGGTGCTCATCTAGCAGTTCGAGCTCCCGTGCACGGCCCACGAACATAGCCCCCGCGCCTGCTGGCAGTTGGGCTGGCCGCGGCACCCCCTCTTGTGTGCTGCCGGATAGACGGGCCCGGGCCAGCGCGACGAGCTCACCACCCGCCTCAAGCGCCTCGTCGCAGGCCTGCGCCAGTTCCAGAGTGGGTTCACCGGCACCGGTCTCAACTTTGCTCAGCCAACCAGCACTGTAATGCGTCATATTGGCCAATTTTCTCAGTGTAAGCCCTCTTTCATCCCTCAGTCGACGCAGCGTGGACCCGAAGTCCAACTCACCAGTGCCTGCACCTCTCATCCGAGACTTCCCCGCTTCCGGCGCGAGCAGTGACCATCCGTCCAGGGGGGCCGGCCCCGGTTCAGCCCCGGCGGGAGTCACATCAGCGCGGTCAATCCCATCTTCCGTGGTTCACGACCTATCCCACACGATCACTACTGGGATCACCAGGAGGCGCCGTTTCCGGAAGTGCTACTTCCGGAAGTAAGATTGCAAACGGAAGCCGAATGCACGTGCATTCCCCCGCAGCGTTAAGTGAGTAGACTGACACACAGCGCAGAGACCACGCCCATCGTGCGTTCGCTCCTGGCTTTCGGCCTTAGACGATTCGTGACCCGCACCTCGAGCTTCGTGATCAAGGTGGAATACAATGCCGCGACTGGAGAGTTACCGCGTCCCTGAATTGCCGCATCCTCATCCACTGAAACCGGCCAATCACCATCTGACGGTGGCTGGTATCCATATGTGGGAGTGGTGCACGAGACACGAGTTATTGCGGTCTCCTCGCGTTCGCTCCCGGCTAGAAGTCACACGGCCTGATCTGCTTGCCGCGCTTTACTATCCACATGCCGATGCAGCGCTCCTCTCCGACATAGCCTGCTGGCTCGCTTGGGCCTTTCTCATCGACGACGAATTCGACGAGGGAGAATGGGGAAGAGCCGACACCGAACACCGCATAGAACGGCTGGAGTGGCTTGTCCAGGAGACGCCTTCCGGAACAGCCTCGCATACCAGCGAACCGCTCTTGCGGGCTCTCGTTGAACTCCTACCCCGAATAATGCAGAACCGGACCTTAAACTGGTCTCAACGATTCGCCCGCAACGTTAGGTCCTGGCTTCGCACCTATGCGACTGAAGCCGCGCACCGAGCGGCCGGTTATGAACTACCCCTCGAACTGTATACCCTCCACCGGCGTGATTCCTACGGAGCTCCGTGGCTGCTGGACCTGTGCGAAGTGGAAAATGATTGCGAACTCCCGGACACCCTGGACAGTCTCCCCGAGCTGAAGAAAATCCGCGCTGTCACTGCCGATTGCCTTACGCCAGTGAATGACGTCTACTCCGTTTCAAGGGACGCGGCAACAAACTACCTACACAATGCAGTCTTGCTCACCGCGAGTCAGCATAACTGCACGCTTCAGCAGGCAGCAGCACGCGTCATCCATAGGCTTCGGCTCCACATCGACGCCTTCAGGCATGCCCGCGCCTCGCTCATCACACGCCTAGGCTCCTCGTCCGTCCCCGCCCAGGCCCTCAGGAACGTCGATCAACTGACCGATTCGTACCAGAACATGATCGCGGCGAATCTCGCGTACCACCGTGAAGCCGTGATGCGCTACGAGCTGCCCTAAGCCGCTAAGAAGGCGATGAGCCATCAACCACCATGCGCCACCCAGGGAAGAGATCGAGTCCGAGCAAGAGTGAGTACTGGGCGACAGGCACATCAGGTCGATCAGGCCAGTACACGGCGTGGCGGCGCTTCTCGAACAGCGGCTCACTCGTTTCGCCCCTCTGCATGGCCTTTGGAACGTCCACGGTCTGCGCACGCAGCACCGTCGGGTACCTCTCCATATCCCGTCTGATCTCCAGATAGGCAAGATTGTCCGGGGCATGGCGGGCTGCGATATTGAAAAAGATGAGGGCGGCCAGTAGCCAATCCTCGTACCAGTTAGCAAGTACCCGCGGCGCTAACTCATGAAAGAGGACGAACCGAACCATATTGACCGTGGGATCATTCCCGCTTCCCGTGCACGCCCACCCATAGAGCTCTTCAAATTTCTCATTGTACGCCATGACATTCCATTCCGAATCCATGACGTAGACGACATGAGGAGAGCGCGAGATGGTCTCTTTGATCATTCTTCGGTAGATTGAGAATTCTGGGTCCTCGCCGAGGTTCCCTCTCGCTGCCGGAGGCGGCGTGTTCCCCGAAACTAGCTGATGGAGAAGCCATTCATGACGCTCGTCCAGGTTAAGGATCCTGGTAATAGCCGGGAGTTGCCCAGGAGGTATGGGGACTCGTCCGGCCTCCCAGTCGAAGTAGCTTCGGGCGCTGATGTACAGGCGCCGCGCCACCTGCTCTTGTGACAGTCCGAGCGCCTTTCGATGGCTGCGCAGGAGCTCCCGTAACAGGTCTCGGATCTCCTTTTGAAGCAGACCTGCTACAGGCTCCTTCTCTCGTGCCGCCCTCTCCACTGCTCCTCCCCTACGAGTGAATGGATGGCCTATGATGGGGATAGGCACCCCTGCGGCGAGAACCTCCCCAATTCTTCGCCGCTTCTTCAGTTCTTAAGATCGACCACTCGGCTATGAGGGATTCTCAGTGGCCGAGGCAGGCGTCATCGATCTCCGCAGCGTCTCCCCGCGAGGTGCTCGTGCGTCGTTGGCAGCACGTGTGACATCGGCGTCATCAGGATGCTCCACATGCCATCCGAGGCGCTCATGTCGCAGAGAAGGGCTGGGGGGACCGAACCGCCTTGGCAGACACACCACTTGAGGCATGGCGCCAAGTGTTCATCCACCACTATCACGCCCTCAGCCCCACTCTGCAAGGTGACAGAGTTGTCTCGTACAGATCTTGCTCAGCCTCGTCGTACAGGGAGACCATGTCGATAGCGGTAAGGGAGGGACATGTCAGCACCGCGTTCTGGGCCAACGTTGGCGCTGCGTCTGGTCGCCGCCGACCTTCGGGCGCGCCGCGAAGCAGCAGGCATGACCATGGCGGCTGCCGCTGGCATCCTCACCGCACACGAGATCACGATCAGTCGCATGGAACGTGCGATCACGTCGCTCAAGCCGAGGGCCGTCGAGCGCCTGCTACGGGCCTACGGTACGGAGGAGCGAGAGATCGACGAGATGCTCGCCAAGCTGGCCGCGGCGAACCGCCCTGGCTGGTGGCATGACTACCGGGACCTGCTGTCCGGCGACTTGGCAGGTGTGATCGATCTCGAATCAGGAGCAGAGATCATTCGCGCCTACGAGCCAGGGCTGGTACCCGACCTCCTGCAGACCCCAGACTACGCTCACGCTCTGCTCCGTACCAGGTTCCCGCATGAGGCAAAGAGTCAGGTCGAGCGCCGCCTGGAACTACTTGCTGCCCGTCAGCGTGCGGCCTTCGAGCGCCCATCGCCGCTGCGGTTCTGGGTGCTCATCGAAGAAGCCGCACTTCATCGCCGAGTTGGCACCACGAAGGTGATGGAGAAACAGGTCGAGTACCTGAACGGGTTCGTCGCTGACAGGTCTTCCAGGATCGCTGTCCAGGTCATGCCGCTGACGGTTCCCCCTCATCCGCTCCTGACCAGCGGCCCCGCCGAGGTGCTGCGCTTCACCCACGTCCATCTCGCCGACCGGCTGGTCGTTCGAGGGCTGTATCGGGAGGCGGTCACCGTAACCGACGACATCAACGCGATCCGTACGTACATGAAAGCCTTCGACGACTCGTGTCTGTCGGCACCATTACCCACCACCCCCATCGCTATGAGGAGTATCCCGGCATGACCCAACACACTGAACAGCCCGCACAGATCGACACCTCACGCCCACACTCAGCAAGGTTCTGGAACTACCTACTCGATGGCAAGGACCACTACCTCCCCGACCAGGAGCTGGGCGACTACATCAAAGAGCACCACCCCGTCGTCGTCGACGCGGCCCGCGCCAGTCGCCGCTTCCTGGCCCGCTCAGTGCGCCACCTGGTCGAGGAAGCCGGCATCCGACAGTTCCTGGACATCGGGACTGGCCTGCCAACTGCCAACAACACCCACGAGGTCGCCCAGCGTCACGCCCCCGAGAGCCGCATCGTCTACGTCGACAACGATCCCGTAGTGCTTCTTCACGCCCAGGCCCTACTCACCAGCACCCCCGAGGGCGCCACGGCATACGTCCAAGCCGACGTGGCCGCGCCCGACCTCGTCCTGGAGAAGGCAGCGGAGACCCTCGACTTCGACCAGCCAGTCGCGCTGATGCTCCTCTCGATGCTCGGACACGTGGCCGACCCCGACGAAGCCGCCGGACTGGTTCAGCACTACATGAGCCGGCTTTCGTCTGGCAGCCATCTCGTGGTGTGCGACAGCATCGACTCACCCGAGATGCTCGCCGCCCAGGAGGAGTACGCGGCCTCGGGAGCCGTGCCCTACATCGTCCGCACGCGAGAGCAGATCGCCGCGACCGCAGCGGGCCTCACCATCTTGCCGCCTGGCGTCGGTCCCATCACCGAATGGCGTCCCGACTCCACAGAGGAATCCCTGCCCAAGGTCGACCAGTACGGCTTCGTCGCTTGTAAGCACTGACCTCTCAGGGCGCGTTACCTTTGCACTTCTCCGCCGGGCGGGTTGAGGATGGTGGTGCTTGCTGCTGCGGCAAGGACGCTTTGTGTGCGTGGCGGCAGACCAATGCGGTTCCAGTGGAAGATCACGTGGTAGGCGAGGATCTGGCGGAGGCCACGGTTCAGCCGGCCTGCGCGTGCTTCCGTTCCCAAGAACTCACCGATGCGGCGGAAGCTGTCCACCCAGTCGGCGGCGAACGCAAGGGGGGCATCCGCGCCAAGCATCGGTCCCTCTGTTGTGGTGTCGGCGAGCAGTACCCGTTTCAGGTCGTCGGCCATGGCGTGGAGGCGTTCAGGGGGTGAGTCAGCGGGAAGGGGGCGCTCGGCTGCGACGCGGTGCCAGACGTCTCCGGCTTCGTACCATTCCAGCCCTGCGGCGCGTATCAGGGTGGTGCACAGCAGGAGGGATAGTTCGCGGCGGCCGAGCGGGCTGGTGTGGTGTGGCAGGCTGAGGATGGCTCGGCTGTCAGCGTGGAAGAGGGCATGCGCGCAGGACATGCTGGTCTCTCCCCCGAAGGCCGCAGTCTCGGGTTCGTAGATGCCGGTCCACCAGCGTTCGATGTGGCCGGCGGTGACCAAGTCGTCCAGCGCGGTGCCGATTCGAGCTTCGCCGTCTGCGCCGGGTCGGATGCAGAGGCGGAGGCGCCAGCAGGGGCGTTTTCTGATGTACCACCAGGCGGTGATATGGCCGGCAGCCTCAGCACGGTTGAGGAGCGGCGCGAGGTGTTGGACGGCTGTTTGCTCGGCGTCGTGCCAGTGGGGGAACTGGAGGTAGAGCTGCCACCAGGTGGGATCCGTGGCCTGTTGGAGGGCGTGGCGGCCGGCCTGCTGGTAGAGGTGGACGGCTGTGGCCAGCTCGGTCGGGGCGAGGTCGGCGCGGCTGGCTGCGGCGTCGAGCGGGGTGCCGGTCAGGACTTCGAGTACGGCCTGTTCGGTGTTCCGCAGCGTGATGCCGTGTTGTTCGTCGGTGCTGTCGGGTGTCAGTCGATCAGCAGGCATGCGTCCCATCCGGAGGTCGGCGCGGCGTTGCAGGCGGCTGTGGTGAGAGCGAGTGCGGTGCCGGCGTCTCCGTCGAGGAAGCCGGTGCCGTTGCCCACGTTGTGGTCGGTGTGGTGGGCGAGAGCGGCGGCCAGGTTCGGTAGGAGCGGGTGCAGGGTCGGGGTGATGGCGTCTTGAACGGCGCGCCAGGTGGTTTGGTAGACGCCGGCCCAGCCGTGGCAGAGGCTCGGGTCGGTGAGTCGGGCGAGTTGGGTGGGGTCGGAGAGGCAGGTGGCGAGGGCCTGTTCGGCTGCTTGTTGTCGGTGGGTGTCCCCGGTGGCCAGGGCGGCGAGTTGGAGGGCGCGGGTGATGCCAGGGGTGCCGTAGCACCAGCTCGGGCGGGTCGGTGCTCTCTGGCTCGACTGGCCGGTGTGCAGGTCGGTGCGGCTGATGGTCTCGGGCCACCACGGGCCGCCGTCGTCGTGCTGCGTCCAGGTGTCGAGCCAGGTGAGGATCGTGGTGATGGCGTCGTGCTGGCCGTCGACGGTGATTCCGCGTCGCGTGGCCGTGCTGAGCAGCATGAGCGGTCCGGTGATGCCGTGGGCGGCGCCGAGGTTCGCGTGCCCGCCTGGGGTCGGGTTGCGGTGGGGGTCGTGGCTGACCCACCAGCCGGGCAGGAACTGGTCGTCGCTCCGTCGTGGCTGGGTGAGCGCGACGAGGTAGGTCAGGACGCGTTCGAGGGCGCTGCCGCCGGGATCTCGGCGCAGAAGGTGGGCGCCGATTCCGGTGAGGCCGAAGAAGATGTCGTATTCGTGGAAGTCGGGGAGTTGGCCCTGCCGGATGCGTTCCTGGGCTGCTTGGGTGCGGCGGTGGGCAAGGTGGTGGACGTGCTTGTCCAGGGTCGCCAGGGCGTCGCGGTACCGGGCGGAGGAGCCGGCGGCGGCGTGGAGGGCGAAGGCGATGGCCGGTGCGCCGAGGAAGAGCCCGGTGGTGTCGGCGGCGCTGATGTCACCAGCTGTCGCGTGCTTGATCCAGGCGTGTGCGGTGCGCCAGCTGCCGGTGTCCGCGCGGGCGTGTTCGATGTGGAGCAGCGCGATGCCGGCAGAGCCGGTGGCGAGCGACTGTGCCTTGCCCGGTTCTTCCCCTGGGTGATGACGAGGGCTGGCTAGGCGGGTCGTGAGCTTCCTGGTGATCGCGGCCAGTTCGGCCGGGGTGATGGGGGGCGCGGTCACCGCGGCCCCCGCGCGGTGTGGCGCAGGGCGCAGGCACGGACGAGCCGGAAGGTGTCCCGCTCGCGGCGTGCGTCGGGCCCGAGTACGCGCTGGTGGTGCAGGTGGAGGAGGTGCTCCAGGACGGTGAGCGGGTCGCGTTGGTCGGCCAGGTGCTTGCGATAGGTCACGAGCGCGAGGGCGCGCCGTTGCCAGGCGGCGGTCATCTCTTCCCCGCCGGGCAGGCTGCGGAGCCTTGCACCTGTGTCGAGGTGGTTGGTGAGGTCGAAGGCTTGGTCGCGGAGCGCCTGGTTCAGCGGTCCGTGGTGCTGGGTCAGGTGCTGCGTCAGCCAGGTGAGGCCGTCGTCGATAGTAGGGGCGAAGTGCGAGGCCACATCGAGCATGCTGGCCGCGGCCAGGGCCTGCGGCCGGATGTCCGTCGACGTGGTGATCTCAATCTGGGTGAGGGCGGCTGCGGAGTCTGCGGCGAACAGTTCGTGTGCGGCGCCCATCGCCGCACTGTGTCCGTACCGGCCTGGCAGGGGATCGTGAGCGGAGAGCGTCAGCCCCGCGGCCAGGTGTTCGCTTCGCAGCGTGCTGGCCCAGTGGTGAAGTCGTTCGGCGGTTGGGGTCCACGCGGCAGGCTCGGGAAGGTGCACGGTGAGGGCGAGGTGCTGCTCAGCGTCGGGTCGATGTGTGGAGTCGTGGCGGCTGAACCACCACAGGGGTTGGGTGTCGAAGGTGTTGATCAGGTCTGGCAGGTAGCGGGTGAGGATTTCGTCGTGCCGCTCAGGGTGGGCGTGAACGTGGGCGGTGATGACGGTTGTGTGACCGGTGTGGGTCGCAGTGCCGCGCAGCGTCCTAGACGGCGGCGTGGTGCGGTGGCGCTGCTTGGGTTCGACGAGGGTGAGGGGGATGAGGAGTTCGTGGGCGCGTCCGAGCCAGGCGAGGTCTCCCGGGGCGGGTGCCTCGCGCAGTTCTAGGCGCCGGGCGCCGTCGAGGCGTGCCCGCAGCAGGGACCGGTGGAGGGGGTGGGTGAGATCGAGGGGAAGGCGCTGCTCGTGTTCGACCAGGGTGACGTGCTCGGGCACGTGGAATCGCGTCCGCCACGCTTCGAAGGCGTTGTCCCAGACGGGGTGGTTGGCGCCGGGCCCGGGGAGATCTCTGAGGGTGAGGAGCCAGCGCGCCGGGGCCAGGATGGTGCGCTGATATCGGACGCGGGGCAGGTAGGACAGGTGGTGGGCGGCGGTGAGCTCGAATCCCTGGTAGACGGCGCACCGGGCGGTGGTGATTTCCGCGAGGAACCGGGCGAGGGGCGGGGTCTGCATGCCGGCCTCGAGCGCGTGGGTGACGCGTGGCTCGACGCGGCGGCCGGTGGAGAGCTGGATGAGGACGAAGCCGTCCTCGTCGGCCGTGGCAGCGAGGTCGGCGAGGGGGATCAGGATCTGCTGCGGTGGTCGGTGTTCGGCCAGGGGGATGACGTGCGGCAGGAGCTGGGTGGTGCGGGTGATGTTCTCGTTGCGCCGGCGGCGGGGAGCGAACGACAGCTGGGCTGCGATGGCCTCGGGGTCGGTCGTTCGATAGGTGGCGGCGAGCTGGGCACGCTCGTGTTCGGGGAGGAGGTGGGCGAACCGTCCGGCCATGCTGCTGGCGGGTCGGGGAGCGCCGGTGACGACCAGGCGGAACGCTCCACGTTCCAATGCCTGCGCGGAGTGGGCGTGGATCTCGGCGGACACCTCCACGCGCTCGGGTGGGGTGCTCGCGGCGCCGGCGTCGCCGGCGAGGTCGGTAATGATCGGCTCGGTCAGGACGATCTCGCCCGTGCGATCGAGCATGGCCTGCTGGGCCAGGGCGAGCAGCCGCTCGTCCCGCCGGGTCAGCTCGTGGGGGCCGGTTCGCCGTCGTGCGGAGCCGAGGTAGCCGGCCGGTAAGCCGAGGCCACTGTCTGCCGTCAACTCCAAGACCGGGACGACCGCTTCTGCCCCGTACCGGGTGAGGAAGCGGTCGTGGTAGTCGCGCCAGCGGGGAGAGCCGGTGGGGTGCGGGCTCAGCCGGGCCAGTACTCCGGCCGCCGCTTCGGCTTCGCGCACCACGTGCTCGGGAACGCGGATCTCGCAGTCGAGGATGGTGTCGATAACTAGCGGCACCGGTGCTACGTCGGATAACGCGTTCATCCGCCGCGCGAGATCCTGCCGGATCGGTCGCGGCGCGCACGACGATGGGGCGGGGAGGTCGGCGTGGAGCGCGTGGATCTCGGCGACCAGGTCGGCGATGTCGGGCAGGGTGTGGGCGCGGGCCTGGTCAAGTTCGGTGCACACATGGCCGAGCAGGTCTAGGCAGGTCGCCGGCGGCCACAGGCTGCTGATCAACAGGTGCCGAGCTACCAGTTCCCCGAGCAGCGTGTCAATCCGTGTACCGGCCCGCGGGAACCGGTTTGTCAGTTCAGCGTGCAGCTCGGCGTAGCGGATGGGGGTGCGGGCGAGTTCGAGGGCGGCAGCCACCGGCCGGGTGTGGCGCACGGACAGTTCGACGGGAGCGGCGAGTTCAGCGCGTCCGTCCGCTGGCCATCCCGGAACCACGTACCGGCCGCCGCGCACTTGCCCGGCGTCGACCGCGACGATGGGGAGGCGTTCCACCAGCTCGGCGCAGCGGTGCAGGCGGTTGATGAGGTCGGCGAGCCAGTCGGCGTCCGGCCGCAGCACCGTCCGGTGATCGCCGCCCCACATGACCGATGGTTTGCCCCCGACGCTGGCGGGCGCGATCCCACCGAACAAGCCGAAGGGGGTGGGGCGTCCCTGCCAGCGCAGCAGGTAGGAAGCCAGTGACAGCAGGGCCCGCCGGACCTGGCGGCGTTCGGATCGTCGGCGGGCGATGATGTCGTCGATGCGGTCGCGCAGGGTGGGGCTGGCGGCGGCGATGGCGTCACGCACCTCTTCGCGCCGCCATACCTCGGCCAACCATTCTCGCCCGCGCTCAGCGACCGTGTCACTGGTCAGGTCGAGATCGCGGGGCAGATCCGGCGCGCCGGTGTCGGTGGTCGCGCGGAGCATCGCGCTGCCCTGCCACCGGTAGCTGACCGGTAATCGTGCTACCACGGCATGCTCCTCCCTCGTCTACAACAACTCACGGCAGTGCTGGTGGGGGGGGGGGCCAGCGGGCCCCCCCCCCCCCCCCGCCGCGGGCGGGGGCGGCCCCCGTGCGCCGGCGGGGGGGCGGGTGGGGGCGACGCGGGCGGTGCGGTCACGGACGCGGCGGTTGTCTTGAGCGGTGCCGGGGTGGCGCGGGGGGCGCGGATCAGTGG
>NZ_JBHXFJ010000014.1:0-83678 GCF_042722465.1 Streptomyces sp. NPDC127098 | reverse complement strand
AGTGGCCGTCCCGCCCCCCGTGTTGTTGACCGTTTTAGGGCAACCCCGGCTTGCCCCCCCCCTAGAAAAAAAAAACCCCGGGCTGGGGGGGGGGGCGGGGCAACCCCGCCCCCCGCCCCACCAGCGGTCGTGAAGAGATCAGGCAACGACAGCTGTGGAGCACCGCCCGGTGCCGTCGAGCGACGGCACCAGGCGGTAAGAGGTCAGTGGCTGTGGTCCGGGTCGTCGATCGAGGAGTTGCAGGCGCTGGCGCCGTTCTCGCAGGTCTGACCGCAACCGTCGTTCGTGGAGCACTGGTTGTTGCCGTTGCGGTAGGTTGCCACGACGACGCGCACGTTCAGCGTGAAGTCCTCGTCGTCGAGGAGTTCGTCGGCCTCCGGTGGTTCGGCGAACGCGAGGGCGCCAGCCGAGGTGTGGATGTCGGGCATCGTGCTCACTCTCCTTTACCTATACCTGTGTGGTGTGTTGGTGCAGGATGCCCTGGTTCCCGGTCGCGGTCGCGGCCGTGTTCCAGGAGAGGGTGACCCGGCAGTGCTTCTTGTCGATGACCCGCCGCAGGGACGCGTGGGGCAGTTGGTCATCGGGCACGTCGGCCGGGTGAACAGTGAAGTGCGGTCCGGGGCCGCCGCGGTGCTCGGCCGTCCAGGTCTGAACGTGCTGCGCGAGCTTCTGGGCGAAGGCCGGCGCCGTGGGGCCGAGCGCGTGCGCGCCGTACTCAACCTGGTTCTCGTCCGAGGTGCGGCGCACCGTGAGGTAGCCGAAGTCGGGCCCGTCGACGGCTGCAAGGGAGAACCACTTGTTGCTCGGGGCCACGAGGCCGGTGTCGAGGTCGGGGTCGACGGACATGGTGCAGAAGTGCTCCAGGACGGTGGCCAGATACATCTGGAGGGTGTCGAGCACCTCCGTGCGTCCGACTGTCACCCCCGTCCACACCTCGGCGCGCGGGGTGCGCACAGCGTTGTCCAGCAGGCTGGGGTCCTCGGGCAAGCCGTCCTCGAACCACAGGCGGATCTCCTCGGTGCCGTTGACCAACAGCGCCTGCCCGTCGCGCTCCTCCTTCCCCTGCATGGGGACGAAGCCACAGATGCGGGAGGAGACGCTGACGAAGTGGTCGCCCGTGCGCTGGAAGCCGATGGAGCGGGTGAGGTTCCTGAGCCGCAGCGGCACCACCAACCGCCCGTCGTCGGTCAGCTGCTCGAACCATGCGGGCGGAACGTCCCAGGCTCCGGCTGTGACCAAGATGCGGTCGTAGGGGGCGTGTTGAGGGACACCGCCGGCGGCATCGGTGAGCACAACCCGGACTTGCGGGTAGCCGTTGGCGGTCAGCAGGCGCTCGGCGCGAGCCACGATGTCCGGGTCGATGTCAACGGTGGTGACCTCGCCGCTGGGCCCGACCAGCTCCGCGAGGTACGCGGCGTTCAAGCCACCGGAGCCAATCTCAAGTACCCGCATGCCAGGCTGGACGTCGGCTTGTTCCAACATCATCGCCTGGACCTGGGGCGCGGAGACTGAGCTGGTCGATCCCCCGTCTTCGTTCCTCTTGGTCACCACGGCGGTGAAGGCGTTGTAGGCGGCTTCCAACGTCGCTTCTGGCACGAAAGCGTGCCGAGGGACTTGTCGCATTACCGTCTCAACGTGCTTGGAGACGATGTCGCCGCTCGCGATGAGCTCGTCGATGACTTTCTCCCGCAGCTGCCTAGCACAGTCTTCATCGACGGTTACTTCGCTCATAAAGGCTATTCCCTTCTTGATCCAGCACCTGTTGCTTTCACCGCACGGCGCGCGCACTGTGGTCTGCCTGACGCTGCGGAAACCTCGTCGAGCCGGTGGTCGCCAAAAGGCTGGTGGGCTCACGCCCGCCCGGCGTGCGTCAATGGCAGCGGGCGCTATGGCCCGTCCCTCGCCGTTGCTGGGCACTTTCGTGAGACCAGGAACGAGCGATAGCCGCAGTGTAGTCAGGCGGTCACGAACCGCGCCGCCTTCTCGCCACACTTCGCATCCCCGTGAATGCTTGTCGTGCCCGACGTGAGGCGAACACAGTGACGCCGGCCGTCATCTGCGTTGGCTTGATCCCTTCTATGGAGGGTTTTCTCTCGCTCATGCCGCAGGGGTGAGGGCGCGTTCGAGCTTGCGCTTGTCGAAGGTCGCGACGACGCAGGCGTGGTCGGAGGCGATGCTGGCCGGTTCGGTGTCGATGACGGTCAGGCTGGTGAGCGCCTCCGCTATGTTCGGCGTGGCGTACATGCGGTCGATGCGCTGGGGTCCGCCTTGCTCCTCGTTGCGCCAGAGGGTGGCGGTGGGCCTCAGCGCCTGGGGCTGGTTGAGCTCGACGGCGGCGTGGCGTCCGAGTTCGCGGAAGGGGGCAGATCCGCCGGGGGTGATGCCGGCAAGGATGCGGTCGGGCTCGCTGTCCGATACACGGCTCTCCCCCATCCACACCGTGCGGTGCTGGTAGTGCACCGAGTCCCTCACGGTGGTCCAGTCCGGCAGCGTCGTCGGGGGGTCGAAGGCCGGGTAGGAGTTGAAGTCGCCGCCGAAGAGGGCGGATCCGTTGTGGTCGGCGAGCGTGGTCAGCCGCTCTGCGGTGATCTGCCGCAGCACGGGGCTGAAGTGGCACAGGTGGATGGATGCGACGGCCACGGGCGTGGTGGTGCCGTGCAGGCGGAGGATCGGGATCCTCAACGGCTTCCACATGGCCGTCTGCCACAGCTTCTCGTCGATCTTCTCGAACAGCTCGGCGCGGTAGAGGACGGCGGTGGGGTTGGTGCTGTCGGTGGTCTGGGGCGCGAGGACGGCTTCGAGGCCGAGGCGTTCGGCTTCCTCCCGCAGCAGCCGCCCGTCGTTGTCCGCGGCTTTGGTCTCTTCCTGCCGCAGCAGGATGTCCGGGCGAAGGCCCTCCAGCAGGCTCAGCGCGAGGTCGCGGCGCTCGCTACCGCCGTCGGCGTCGAGGCCGTTGCCCTCGATGTTCCAGGTGACGACGGTGACCTCCTCGGCGGGGTTCGGCGGCGTCGTGGCCGGGGTCGTCATGTCAGTGATCTCCCTTGAGTAGCGGGGCGTCGTGGTGGCGTTGGCCGGTGTGGTGCTTGTCGACGCTGGTGGCCGACCGGCCCGGCTCGCTGAGCCGGCCGCCGCGTTGGCGACGGGCAGTCGTGCGGCCGCCGGCTGGGTCGCGCACCGCTCCAGCAGTTCCAGGGCCTTGCGGATGAGCAGGTCCTCCTGCTCGGCCGTGAGGCGCTGGAGATCGACGCAGTGAAGTCCGGCGAGGTGAGCGACGGCGCCTCGCCAGCCGTAGGCGCAGTCCGCGCCTCGCAGATCCCGCAGCCATTCCCGCCACTCGCCCAGCCCCCTGCCGTGGCGGCGGGCACCGAGGTCGTAGCCATCGACATAGCTGGCGAAGGGCGCGAAGCGATGCCCCAGCAGCCCGGGATGCCTGCGGAACAAGGCCCACAGCTGCGCCTCGGGCATCGAGTCGATGTCGATGCCCGGCACCCTGGTGGGGGTGTGGAGGGCTCGGCTGGTGGAGCAGTACGTCGCCGTCGGCGAGGGTTCCACAGGGGCTGGCCTCCTGGCGGTGAGGTCTGTAAGAGATGTCTGCAAGGCCCGGCCGGCGAACACGCGGTTCAGCGGGGGTCCCAGGGACCGTTCGCCGGGTCGCCGCACCAGACCCACTGCTGGTCGGGCGTGACGGTGACGCCGAAGGAGTAGATGTCTGGACTGCCGGCGCGCAGCCAGGCGTCCCATGCCTCTTCGACCTCGGCGGCGAGCTGCCGAGGGCCGCCTTCGAACGCGACAGCTTCGCCGGTCGGTGGCGCGGCGAGGAGCGCCCACGAGGCGTCGCCGTCGTGAAGGGTGACGAGGAGGCCGCGGGCATCGGAGTGGGCGCTGATCCACACCTCAGGCAGGAGTACCGACAGCGCCCACAGCAGGTGTGCATTGTGCTGGAATTGGGCGAGGTCCCGGTCAAAGGACCGCTGGTGGTCAGCGAGGCCGTCGTCGCGGATCTGGTGCCAGGTCCGCGACACGGTGAGGGTGTGGCGGTCGGGAATGAAGCGGGTGGCCTGCTGGATCCATCCGGTGGCGGAGCTGCCCTCCTCGTCGACGATGAGGGTCGTCAGGCCCTGGCCCCAGGGGGTGACGATCAGGCCCTCGGGGCGGGTCTGTTCGATCCAGGCCCAGGGGATGCGGCGTGCGACGAAACCGGCGATGACCCGGTCGTACGGTGCCCCTGCGGGCCAGCCGGCGAGGCCATCGGCGGTCTCGACGCGGGCGCGCACCCCGTGGTGGTCCAGGCGTTCGCGGGCGCCGGCGGTGAGCTCGGCGTCGATGTCGAGCGTGATGACGCTATCCGGGCCGGTGCGGCGCGTCATCAACGCCGCCGTCCATCCGGTGCCTGTGCCGAGCTCAAGGACCCTGTGGCCAGGTTCGAGGTCGAGGTGGTCAAGCATGGCGGCAGCCACGACCGTGGCGATCACGTTGCTCGTCGACGTGCTGTTCCGCACCTGAGTGACGGTGGAGTTCCCGGGGCTGGCGTAGACGGCGGCGGCCCACCGGTCCGGATCGGCGTCACGGTCGACGGGCGCCCACCTGCCGCCTTCCACGACCCAGACGCGGTCGGGGGTGTAGTGGTCTCGCGGGGTGGCCGCGACGGCTGCGCGGATCCAGGGTGAGTCGGCCGGCCAGTCACCGTCCGCTTGCATCTGCAGGTCGTGGCGCTGTCGCAGGTCGTCGAGAGAGGTCATCGCATGGTCTTTCGTTTTCGGAGTGTCGGGCCGGCGGTGGCCGAGGTGCGGGAGGCGCCGGCGGCCTGGGGGGTGAAGCGGACAGGTGAGGGCCATCAAGGGGTACGGGTGACTGCTTCGAGTTCGGCGAGGAGGGACAGTGCGCCCGCCAGCACGGTCGCGGTAGGACGCACGTCGGGCTCGGGTGCGAGCGCGGTCTCCAGCGCCACTTCGAACCCCGGCCAACCGAGAGGATCGACCGCCCGGCGTCCCTTGCCTGGGACCGCACCATCAGCCTCGGGGTCGGTCGGCCAGGCGCCGCTCCAGCAGTGCCATAACGCCCTGGCGAAGGTGTGCACATCGCCCTCGGGTGTCGGTGTGACGAGCGTGTTCGCCCTGAGCCGGCGGGCTATCTCCGCCGCGTCGAGGCGGTGAAGCGTCCCGATGTAGGGGAAGTCGAGGTCGGCTGGGAGGCTGCCGGCCGGGCCCCGGGCCCAGGCGAGGTCGACCAGACGCACGCCGTGCGCGGTGTGGATGAAGTGCTCGGCACGGACCCCGCCATGTACCCAGCCGGCCTGGTGCAGATCAGCCAAAGCCGCAGCGGCCTGCGCCGCCGCCCTTGCTGCCACGCGGTGTGCGGTTCGTTCAGCGGCCTTCCCCCGCAGTTCGGCGAGTTGGTCGGCCAGGGTGGGGCCGTGCCACCAGGGCGTGACCAGCCACGAGCCGCCCTCGATCAGCCTTCCTCCGGCGAGCACCCGCCCGGCGCTCGCACCGGCCGCGCGGATCACGGCTGCTTCGCGCGCCGCCACCAGCCCTTCGTTCCCCGGACCTATGGTGATCTTGACGGCGACCTGGACGCCGTTGATCAGGGTGGCGCGCCACACCTCGGAGTCGGCGCGGCTGGTGATCTGGGTGATGGTCTGCCAGCGGCCGATGGCGGCTTGGATGACGGTGGCGAAGATTTCGTTCATCGCGGTTGCTTCTTTCGACGCGCTGGGCTGCTGGCGACACACAACGGGTGAGCTCGACAGGGGCACCCGCCGGTAGGGGGGGCGGCCGGCCGCAGCGGTGCTAGCTGTGGGGGAAGGTGGTCATCGCCAGGTGATCGCGCTCAGCACGGGCTGGGGAGAAGCGGCGGGTGGTCTTCACCAGCCCATCCGCGAGGACAACTGCGATCCAGGCGAAGGCGACGACCACCCAGCGTGCGCGCAGGTCGGCCGGAGTGATCGTCGGCGACACAAGGTCCATGACGACGGTGTTGTAGGTGAAGTGGCCGGCGATGAGGGCCAGCACGTCGCGGTAGCGGTAGAAGAGCCAGGCCGCGCCGGCGCCGAGCAGCAGGGTGTCGAGGGCGGAGAGGCCGAGGTAGAGGTGGGGCATCAGGCGCAGTACCGCGGCCACCAACAGCCACTCCCACACCGGGCGGCGTGCGGCGGCCAGCAAGGTGACGACCACCGCACATAGCAGCAGTTCCTCGACCACGCTGGTCCAGGCATAGGTCGCGGTTTCCTGGAAGGGGCTGCCGAAGCCCCTGGCCCCCGGCGCGTAGACGGGGAAGTAGTCGAACAGGTAGAGCCTGATCTGGGTGCAGGTCAGGATCACGGCGATGAGCGTGACGCCGGCGGCGAGCGCGGTGACGAACTCGCGATCGGCGGCCGGACCGAGGCCCAGTCCGGTCCTGCTGGGCTTGATGCCGTGGCGCAGCAGTAGTTCCCGGGCGAAGCACCCCAGCAGGACGATCGTCAGGAGTTTCCCGACGCCGGCCGCGGTGGGGGTGTCCCACGGCCAGCCGGAGACGCAGCAGGCGCCCAGTGCCCCCACCAGCACAAGCCCAATCGTGGCGCTCCGCTGGCGAGCGGGGCCGGGCTGGGTGCGCGCGACCCACCAGTCGTGTGCCAGGCCGCCGCAGAGCAGGACGGCCAGGGCAGGAATGCTCTCCTGGGTCCAGTCGGTCCAGGCATTCGGCGTGATGAAGTCGTAGGCGGCGGCGAGCTTGACCGCCGAACCCCATATAGACGGGCCCGCGCCGATGGCGGCGGCCAGGGCGACGTACCCGTAGGCCGTTCGAGTCGGCAGGGGCTGTGTCGTCGTGTGCGACGACACCGATATTGCTGTCACGAAAACGCAACTTCCTTACACAGGAATGGATGATGGGACACGTGGGGGGGGTGGCGGTCTTGTGCGCTCCGGTGCACCGGAGCCGGGGTGGTCAGGGCGCGGTGGAGCCGAGAGCGGCGAGTTCGCGGTCGATGTCGGTCAGGCTGATCTGACGGATTTCGACGACGAGTTGGGAGGCGTGCATCCAGGTGACGAAGCGGCTGGTGTACGGCAGCGACGCGATGTTCGGGTCCTTCACCAGGCCGTGTGGGGTGGGCTGGTAGAGAACGCCGTGCACGCCCAGGGCCTTCACGCGCCGGGCGCGGAACGCCACCGAGCCGCGCCGCAGGTGGGGGCAGCGGCGGATGGACACCGCCGCGCACAGCAGGCACAGGGGCGGGTTGTGGATGTGGGCCCGCTCCAACCGCCGGGCATCCGCTGGTTGGGCGCAGCCGTGGCGTGGCTGGGAGGCGAGGAAGAGCCAGCCGCGCTCGGTGCGGCTGGCCGGGCCGGCGCAGATCTGGCAGCACATGTGGGTCATGACCTGCCGCTGACGGCCCGGGTGCTGGTCTTTCAGGTTCGGCTCCCCCGAACCCCAGGCGCCCTCGGTCCGCGCCCACAACACGCCGTGCTCGTCCCGATCCTCCGGCTTCTCGTCGCGGTAGCCCAGACCGCGACCGTCTGCGCGGGCCACCAGGTCCGAGAAGAGCCCGGGGAGTTCACCGCTCCAGACAGTGACGAAGGGAATGGCCACCGTCCCGGGCTCTCCGAGAGGAGTGGGGCGTGGCGCGAGGGCGGTCACGAGGCCGTGTCTCCCTTCCCTGCCGGCGCCTCGGCGGAGGCGGACGCGGAGCGGTCGAGTTCGCGCAGGAGGCGGGCCAGGCGTGCGGCATCCAGCGGGGAGCGGCGGTCGTGCAGTTGGAATGCCTCGGCGTACGCGGCGCGGGCCTCCTGCTGGCGGCCATGCTCCTGGTGGAGGTCGCCGAGCCATTCCAGGGCACGGGCCTGCCACAGCACGCTGCCGCACGCCGCGAACTCGCCGACCGCGTCGCGAAGGAGGGCGTGGGCTTGGTCGTCTTCGCCGGCTTGGCTGTGGGCGCGGGCGAGGAACGAGGCGGCCCGGGCAGCCTCGTGCGTGTTGTTCGCCGCCAGGAGCTCGTCGCGCGCCTGGGCGAGGTGGTCGTGCGCGGCCGCGGTCTCGCCCAGGTCGCTGGCGAGGTCGCCCAGGCGGATACGGGCCAGGGCGGCGTCCACCGCGGTTCCGGTCTCTTCCCACAGAGTGAGGGCCTTGCGGTGCAGGGCCTCAGCCTCGCTCGTCTGCCCCGTGGCCCGCGCGATGTCACCCAGCCCTTGAAGGGCCTCGGCCTCAGCCTGCTGGTCCTCGTCGGTGCGCGCGTTGTGCAGCACGCGGTACAGGAGCACGCGGGCCTCGTCGTAGCGGCCAAGTCGGCGTAGCGCGGCGGCGCCGGCGGTGGCCATCCGCCGTCCGGCCTGCTGGTTGCCGAGGGATCGGGCGGCCGGCGCGGCGATGTCCAGGTAGAGCTTCGCCCCTTGGTCGTCGCGCTGGAGCCGCCGGTCGAGAGGCTTCAAGGCGTCGACGAGCTGCCAGGCGTACCCCCACCAGGCGTTCCAGTGGGCTGTGCGGGCCGCCGCTACGAGGTTGGGCAGGTGCGTCTCCAGCCACGCCCACGCCTGCGTCTGGTCGTTGAAGTCCACCGCCTGGGGCTCGCCGGCGTAGTCACGCTCCAGGGCACGGTGACTGGGGGCGACCAGGGCGCCGGCGGTGGTGGCGTTGACCAGCAGGTGGTCCAGCCACCTCCGCAACGTGGAAGCGCGGTCCCGGGCCCCCAGGGTCTCGGCCTGGCCGATGGCGTGCCCGAGGACGCCGGCCGGGACACGAAACCGCCCGCAGGTGACATCGCCGGCCTCCTGGACGTCGTCGTGTTCGGCGTCGGGGTCGCGGCGCTCGACGAGGCCGTGGCTGGCCAGGTCCTTGAGGGCGTCGATGGTCGTCGCCAGCGGCATGCCGGCCGCCCACGCCATCTCCGCGACGCCGAAGCTCGGCAGGACAGGGAGCACCCCGAGCACCTGGTAGGCCCGGCGGGCGATGGCGGGGAGCTGCTGATAGACGTGATCAAGAACAGTCATGGTCGAGCCTCGGAACGGCACCTTTGAGTTCGGAAGGGAAGAGAGCGGCCGGCACCCGCCAGGTGTGGACGCGGGAGTGGCCGCAGCGCCACCCCGCGCGGACGCGGGTCAGCGTGAGATGCAAAGGCAGGTGGCACTGGCGGCAGTGCGCCCACCACGAGTCGTGGATGTGTCCCGGGTAGGGCTCCAGCGGCACGAGGTCCGCCGCTGCCAGTTCCATCACGGCTTCTGCGGAAGTCACCGGGGTCAGCACGTGGTTACAGGGCTTGATCCGCCGGTGATTCGAGGGCTGTGGGAAGCGCAGTTCACCGCAGTTGATGCACACCGCCGGCCACCCCTGCTGGGAACCGGGATAGGGGACGACCGGTTCGTACCGCGCGGCCAGCAACCGGTTCATGGCGCGCAGATGTCTGGTGTCGCGGCGTAACGCCACCTCGGCTAAGCCCTGTTGGCCCAGCGGCCGACTGTGCCCGCAGCGGTAGCCGCCGGCCACGAGGTGAACGGACACCTCCTGCGGCAACAGGCAGTCCACGCACCGAGCCGGCCACAGCCGATGCGGATGGCCCGGGTAGCGGGCGGTCGGCACCAGGCCCCCGTGACGCAGGACCTCCACCGGCGCGGCCGGCATCCGCGACCGCACCGGCGTGCGCCGGGTCCTGGCCGTCCGTGCACCGCCACCGCGGTCCCATGCGGCCCTGATCAGAATGCGGTCGAAGTCCAGGTGGTGAACGGGTCTGATGCTCGCTCTGGTGTTCTTCGCGCGAGCGCGTCGGGTGACGGATGTGTCGAGCATGACGGTGGCCGGCGTCATCACGGGCTCCACGGGTTCCCCATCTCCTGACTCCTGCGGTTGACGATTACGAGGGTGCTAATGCCGTAGCGGCTCTCCGCCTGCGCCGCTTTCCTTCCGCGTGGCAGGCCCGGCAGTAGCGGTGCCTCGCGCCGGAACGGCTACGTCGGAAACCGACGTTCTCTCCATCCATTGCGTGCTTCTGCTGGCCGCACAGTCCACCGCTCTTTCTCGGACCTTCGAGATGCCACGGAATTCTGCGCGGTACGGGTTCGGGGGCGAACCAGAGTTCGACGGCCGCCTTGCGCGCCTTCGCCAGCCGCTTATTGAACGCGCCCAGGGTGGTCTTCAACAGTTGTGCGGCCTCGGCTCGATCCTCAGTTCTGGTGAGCGCCCAGAGCGTCCACTGATCCGCGTAATCAAGCCCGTCGTACACCTGAATGGCCGCGATCCGCTCGGTGACGGGATCGTCTTCGTGCCACTGCCGCCCGATCGCCAACCAGTAGGCAGCGAACCGCGTGATGGGCTTGTCGGACTGCGATATGCCTGCCGCACGGCTAAGGCTTCGGGTCTCGGTGTAAATGGCCTGGACACCAACGAAGTAGAGGTCCTTTTCCTCTGGTCGTTCGTCTAGCGTGCACAGGGCTTCGGCGATGGCGGACCAGGCGATCTCGCGCTGATACCAGGAGTCGAAGGCCGAGCACTTAGCCCGCCATACTGCCCAGTTCGCAATCCGTGCTATATCGCGGCCAGAGTATCCATGAGCAATCTCCAAGGGGCTGGCATGCGCCGGCGGACGCACCACCGCCACGCTCACACCGCACCGCCCAAAGATGGTGCCGGTGGGAGAGCATCACGGCCCACAATCGCCAAATGACGTGCGCGAGGGAACGCATCTCGCTCGGGCGACGTCCGCGTTTCCTTCTCCAACAGATCAGCCAAAGCGGTCGGTATGCGCTGCCGGAATTCCGGCACCCAGGCCCACTGTCCGTTGGGATTCACGTCGACGAGGTAGTGAGTGCCGCGCGAGTCCACGATGAAGTCGAGCGTGGCGAATCTCAGTTGAAATCGGCGCAGCAGCATCAGAATGCGCTCGCCGATCGGCGACGGCAGCACTGTGCCTCGGTACGCGAGGTTAGGCGTGTCGCGGCGCCAGTCCAGGCGGCCGGCTCCTTCGGGGGCGTGGATCTCGACCGGAAAGACGCGGTCACCCACCACGGTCACACGGATCTCGTATTGCTTATCGACGATCCGTCGTTGGAACAAGTGCGCCGTCAACGCGATGCGTTCGCTGCCCGCCTGCTCAGCCGGGACCGGGTAGGTGTAGAGACCGCCGCGCTCGTCGCCCTCCTCGTAGACCAGGCCGCTGAGGGATTTGGTGACGACGTGCCCTTGGTGTCGCTGGGCGAAGGCCGCGGCTTCGGCCGGGTCGTCGGTGATGAGGGTGTCGGGCACCGCGAAGCCGAGTTGCGCGGCGGCGGCGAGCTGGCGCGGCTTGTCGCACCTCTGGTTGTTCTCGGGCCGGTTGATCCACGCCACCTGTGGCAGGGAGTTCAGCGGGCCCAGCAGCCCAGCTCTCGCCTGCTTCTCGGCCCAGTCGCGTTCCGGATCGCTCATGCCCTCGGCCAGACCGAATCCGGCGGGCTTGCGCCACCAGATCGCGCGCAGCTCGGCGAGGTCGGTCTCTCGCCGGCCATCGGTCAGGGTGCCGCCCCAGCGGCCATCCGGCCGCAGCTGCGTCGAGAGTCGAAGGCGGCTGGGGAAGTCGGCCAGGTCGATGCGGAAGAACTCGACGCCGCGGTTGTTGAGTTCGCGCAGCACCAGGTCGGCGGTGGGGTCCAACGCGGCGGTGACCACCAGCAGGCGCGGCGTCCTACATCGAGTGGATGCGGTCGTGGTGTTCATCAGCAGCGCCCGGTGTCTTCGTCTTGGTCCTCCATGCCGTCCCGGGGGGACGCGCTGGTGTCGGTCGACGCCGTCACCTGCCACACCTCCGGCAACTCCAGGCACACGCGCCCGTCGACCATCGACAGCTGCGTGACCGGATCGACCGTGACGACACCGCCCAGCGCAGGTGCGTGCCCGTCCGGCCGCACCAGCGCGTCCAAGCCGAAGGGACGCGTGCCCGGCACCTCGACGCCGAGCGGCACCTCGACGTCGAGCGGCACCTCGACGTCGAGCTCGGAGGGGAATTCGAAGGTCATACTCATCTGAATCAAAACTTCCAAACTATTTCGAACTATTACAAAAAGCTGGAAAGTAGGGCGTAGTCGGCTCGGCCGGTCTTCGTGACCAGCCCGCGTGGCGTCGAGGAAGCTGCCGTGCTCGACCGCGTGGGTCAGGTGTGCGCGGCCTCGCGTCGGGCGTTCATCGCGCGCAGGCGGGCGGCGTCCTGGCCGCTGCCGGCGAGCTCGTACAGCCGGCACGCCTCGGTGAGCAGGTGCCGCGCCCCGTCCCCGATCTGGCGGCGGGTCGCCGCGGCGAGCCAGTCGACCGAGCGGGCCTCCCACCACATCGCGCCGGTCTCGGCGAACTCAGCTCGCGCCTGCAGGAGAGAGTTGGAGGCCGCGACGTGATTGCCGCGCCGGGCGTGGGCGAGGCCGAGGTAGGCCCGCGCCCTGGCCCGGTCGTATTGCTCGGCGCACTCCCCCAACAGATCGACCGCCCGAGACAGCAGCAGCACGTCCTCGTCGGGCTCGCCGAAGGTGGCCGCGAGGTCGCCGAGCAGGATCAGTGTCCGACCCAGACCATGCCGGTCCCCCAGGGCACCGTAGATGTCTGCGGCCCGCCGCAGCGGCGACAGCGCGGCCCGCGGACGTCCCGAGCTCCACTGCACCTGGCCGATCCCGAGCAAGGCCCGCGCGATATCGCGTTCGTCCTGATGCTGGCGGGCGCTCGCCAGCATGTCCTCGAAGCAGGCCATCGCCTCCGCAGGCTGCTCCTCGCGCAGCCACCCCTCCCCGATGACGACGAGCAGCTGCCGCTCCCCGCGGTCGTCCAAGGCGCTTCGAGCGGCCGGCAGTCCGTGGTCGACCAACAGCGGCAGCCAGAACACGTCGTCGCGCCGCCGCTGAACCAGCGGCCGCATCGCCACCAGCAACCGCCACGCCAGCTCCGGCCAGCCCGCCTTCTCCGCCACCGGCACGGCCGCCGCGACGCTCTCCCGGTGCGCCGCCAACCACGCCAACGCCTCCGCCGGCTCGGCGGGAACGACCCGCGGCTCCGGTAGCGGATGCCGATACGCCACGCGCTCGGGCGGGATGCTCGGCGCCAGGACCTCGCGGGCCGTGAGCGCGCCGGCCAGCAGGTACTCCACCCACCGCCGCACAACCGCTCCGCGCTCCTCCTGCCCGTCCTGCCGCTCCGCCAGGCCGACCGCGTGCTCGCGCTCCACCCGGTTCATCCGGATGGCCGGGGAACCGCCGCTCCGTTCCTGACGCTGCAGCAACCCGCACCCAACCAGCGCCTCGACAGCGGGCTCGGCGAGGTCCGGCATCCCGCTCGCCGCCACCAGCTCCCCCATCTCCAGGGCGACCGGCGGCAGCAGCCCGATCTGCCGATACAACAGCGCAGACTCCGGCGCCAGCCCGTGGTAGCTGGCCGCGAGCGTGGTTGCCGCCGCTGCGGGTTCTGAGTGGTTCTCGTCGGGGGAAGTCACGTCCGCTCTCCGGGAATCGGATCAAGATACGAAGGAAGAGTTGAGGTCCCGCTCCCCTGCCAAGGGCTGCACCACCTCGACAGGGGGCGGGATCGCACTCACGCGGCGGGCGCCCCCACCCAAACCGCGCGAGTGAGCCAAGCGAGGCCCGAACGAGACGGGCCGGGGAAAGAGAAGAAGCCGTTGAGGCGCCGCGAGGGGAGGTTGGATCCGGGGCGCTTCGATCAATCCAGAACGACGCCTCAACGGCCGTCTTACGACGGGTTCGTGTCGAGCTCGAACTCCGCCCACACCTGTTTACTTCTGCCGTAGGCCACCGGCCGCCAGCCCCATGCGCTACTCACCTCTGTCACCAGCAGCAGGCCACGACCGGACTCCTCGTCCACGCCCGCGGCACGCACCATCGGCACCGCGTCCGGGCTGTCGTCGGTCACCGCCACACGAAGCGCACGATCAGATCGCTGAGCCTCTACGACCACCGTGGCCCCCTCGGAGCGTCCTGGTGCCCCATGAGTCACGGCGTTGGCCACCAATTCAGTGATCACGAGCTCGGCATCTGCCAGGGACCGGGATAGCCCCCAGCTCTCCAGGGCATTGCGCACCACGGCCCGAGCCCGGCGACCGCTGTCCGGGCACGCCGGCAGCGAAATGACGACGTAGTTCCCGCTGCGACCCTCGTGGGGTATCGGCTGCGCGACAGCACCATGGGGGAAGGGTTGCTGTGGGGTTGTCACAAGCATCGCCATCGCCTCGGTTCTCGGGCTTGCGGATGTAGACACACGGGCGCCAGTGCTACTGCAGTGGCGGAGCGAGTCGCTTCGTAGGGCTCCTCGCTCGATCTGAGTGAATCCTCTCCGCAACATGCCAACCAGGTCCTTTGGGCGGCCTCTCCGCCGTCCCCCTTCTCCACCGGCCCTTTCACCGGCCTCTTTAGCGGCCCTTTCCGCCTCTCCTGAAGCCCGTGGCACAACCCCGCGCGAGTAAGTTGGCGTTGGCGAAGACAGGTTTGGACTACGGCATGTCAGGTGGTGAACGGGTGGCCAGCGGGCGGAATGAGAGCCTTCGCAAGGCGCGCGAGCTGCTGAACAGGACGCAGGAAGAGATGGCGTCGGACCTGACTGCGTTCGCCGAACACTTGCACGCTCAGGGTGTTCTGGGTGAGCGGATCAGCGTCAGCCCTCGGCAGTATCGCAAGTGGGAAGGGCCGCTGCCGGCCTTTCCACGGCCTACCACAAGGACCGTCCTAGAGAAGTTCTTTGGAGTGCCTATCGGGAAGCTAGGGTTCGTCCGTGGGGCTTCTACCGGCGACCGTCGTGGACGCGACCTCGATGAGATCGCTGGCGGGGCTGCAGATCGGGTACGACTCGATAGGAAAGAAGGCTCCCAAGACGAACCCCCAGCGACCACCGCAGCGGTGGCGCCTCCCGAGGCAGGTGATCCCACGAACCGTCGTTCTCTCGTCGCGCTCCTCGGCGGTACGGCTCTGTCAGCCCTCGCTTCCACCGACAGTGTCGAAGGTATTCGTGCCTATACCCGTCGTGCCGCAGCGACCGACGTGTCCAACCGATGCATAGAAGAGCTGGAGCTGGCGGTCCACCAACTGGGGGCCACCTATCCCGCCCACTACCCTTCTGAGCTGTGGTCGATCACCGGCCGACACCGCGAGCGTGCTGCCCAGCTCCTTGAGAGCCGGCACACGTTGTCCCAAGGGCGGCAACTAGCGCACCAGGCCGGCATGCTCTCTGTCGTGCTCGCATGGCTCGCGCACGATCTTGGACGCCGAGACCTCGTTGGCCCTCTCTGTGACGACGCCTGGGAGCACGGTCGCCAGGCCGACTCCCCCGAGGTCTGTGCCTGGGCCGAGGACGTCCGGTGTACCGACGCGCTCTACTCCGGCCGACCTTTGGATGCTTTGACCGCGGCTACCCGTGGACTGACCGTCGCACCACGCAACGGCAATGCCGTCGTTCGTCTTTCAGCTCAACTTGCCCGTGCCCAAGCCCGACTGGGTAACAGGGAAGATTTCGTCGAGGCGGCGCGCCGCGCACACGGCTACCGCGACCACATCCCGTTGCATGGGGCGGGGCTGTGGTCCGTCGACGCGGTCCGTATCTACTCCTATGACGCGAGTTCCTACGGTTGGCTGGGTGAACACCACCGCGCACGGGAAGCTGCCGAGCGCGCCATCGAGTTGTACGAGGCAGTTCCGGAACCCAACAAGGCGCCGACTCGTCTGGCCATCGCTCGGCTCGACCTCGCACTGAGCCAGGCGGCGCTCGGCGATCCGGAGGCGGCGCTCGCTGTGGCCCACCAGGCCCTTGACGGCGACCGGATAGTTCAGTCCATCCACGACCGTGCTCGGCAGTTGGGCAGGAGTCTGTTGTCTACCTATCCGGCGTTGCCGAGTGTCCGGGACTTCGGTGAGGAGATTCGCGCCCTCACGACATGAACTCCGAGACCACCCAGGACCGCACGTCCACGGCGTCCATGCCTGCTGCGGCCGCCGCAGCGAGCCCTTCGTCGGCGTCCTCGATGACGAGGCAGCGGTTCGAAGCGACGCCCAGGCGATCTGCGGCTGTCAGGAACAGGTCGGGCGCGGGCTTGCCGCGCAGCACCGCCTCCCGGGTCACCACGGCGTCGAATAGTGCGGCAAGACCAATGGCCGCGAGCCCCGCCCGCACGACCTCCGGCCCTCCGCCTGAGGCTATCGCTCGCGGTATGCCGACGGCCCGGGCGCGCTCGACCCACCCCAGCACGACGGGGAAAGCGTGCAGTGTCGCCGCCTCCTGGATGATCAGCTCTCCCCACTCGTTCAGCACCCGCTGGCGGTCCACCGAGCCCAGCCCCAGTTCGGCGAGCAGCTCGTCGCCTGAGGTGCCGAGGCGTTGCTGGTACCACTCCCTTTGCAAGGCGATGCCGTGACTGCGTGACAGGGCAGTGGCCAGCGAGCGGTAGTTGAGGCCCTGCGAGTCCACGAGGCTGCCATCCCAATCCACGATCAGCGCCTCGTAGGTCTCGACTTGTGGATCCACTCCATCTCCCTTCACTGGCTGCCGTTTCCCTGACATTACGGCTACCGTCTTCCACTGAGGAAGGAATAGAAAGTAGAGACGCCGATGGCGAAGCCTGCGCAGCCCAATCACGCTCTGCACGACGCTCGAGTGCGCCTCGGCCTGACTCAGGAAGACGTCGCCCGAGAGCTCACGAAGCTGGGACACGAGCTCGATGATCAGGGTGCCGACCTGAAGATCACGGTAAGTGCTCGACAGTACCGCAAGTGGGAGGCAGGCGTTGCCACCCCGCGCCTTGAGACTCGCAGGCTCATCGCCGCGTACTTCGACAGGCCGCTCAGCGAGCTTGGGCTCCCTGCCGTGAAGACGCCCGTGCGTGCCACCGCTGAAGCATCCCACACGGCGGAGCAACAGCAACTGAGCGTCGATCGCGCCGCCGACCTACCCTGGAAGAACGAGCTTCCGAAACAGTGGGCGGTGGAGATGTTCACGCGGCGCGGGTTCGCTACCGTGACCGGTGCCGCGCTGACCACTCCCGTGTGGAAACTGTTGGATCAACCCCATCCTCTGCTCTTCTCAGCAGGCATGGGCGGACATGTCGACGAATCTCTCATTGCTCTGGTCGAGGACACCGCCGCCCGTGCGCAGCGGCTCGATGACCAAGAGGGTGCTGCTGCGCGGGGATTCGTCACTGATCAGTTCACCGTGGTCGCTCGCATGCTGCAGCGCGATCGATACGACTCGGCTACTGGTCGTCGGCTGGCCACCGTGTGTGCACGGTTGGCACAGACGGCAGGATGGATGGCGCACGAGGCCATGGAGGAGCCAGAGGCGCAACGCTGGTACCTGATCGCGCTCCGCGTTGCGCACGCCAGCGACAACCGCCCCTTGATGGCCAGCGTGCTCGGCCTCATGACTACTCAGGCCGCGACGCTTGGCCTCACGGCTGAATCACTGCAACTGGCTGCTGCTGCCCAAGAAACAGCTTCCGCTGCCCCCGCGACCATCCGTGCGTTGGTTCACGCACGCAGCGGCCTGGCTTACGCCGCAGCGGGTGATCTCGCCGGTTTCCGGCGGGCGCGAGACGAAACCCTAGCTCTCCTCGACCAAGCAACATCTGACGCCGCCCCCCCGCCGGCATGGGCCTCCTACGTCACTGCCACCGAAATGGACGCCATCGCAGGCCGTGGTCTCGTCGACCTCGCACGCAGGATCCCGGTTCCCGCGCGCCAACGGCGCCTCGTCGCAGAGGCCGAACCGCTACTCAGTCCCCGAGCTCAAGACGACGCCTCTGAGAACCGACGTTCCTCCGTCCGGCACGGCGCCTGGCTCGCCCTTGCCCATGCCCACGTCGGTGACCTCGACCAAGCCGTCGCCACCGGCCAACGAGCTCTCAGTCGCCTACCGGACATCACCTCTGCCCGTATCATCGGCCTGCTCTCCGAACTGCGTTCCGAGTTGAAAACCCAACGCAGGGACTCGACTGTTCAGTCCTTCGTTCGTCGGCTCAACGAGCTCGACAACCGCCCTTGACCAACGTGCTCTGCTCTCGCTCAGGCCACCTCCCTGGTGCTGGACGAGGCGGCTCGCTCCGATACAGCAGGGACCAGGTCCTGCGGCTCCTGGGCGCCCGGTGGTCGGCTGCCCCGGCGATGTCCCGCCCCGCCCGGCCGGCGCTGCGGCCCCGGTGACGCCGCAGCGGAGCGTCCACCTCGCTCGGCTGAAGGCCGCCGCGCTGCGGTTAACCCAGACTCGTGTGACCGAGCACCGGTGGCGGGCCGGACCTCGACGCGATCAGCCAGCTGCGCGTCGCGGCCCCTGTGCTGGAGCACCTCGTCGAGGCACTCCAGAAGCAGGCGTGGGAGCTGGTCGGGCTGTGCGACGACCTGGTCGAAGAGGAGCACCAGCAGGCTCGGTAGTCGAGACGGTTGCTCGCTGTGGCGGCCGTTGGGAGATGACACCACCCACACGAGCCTTATGTGATCTTGCGCTCACTCAGTGTGAGATTCCGAGATCGGCGCCACCCACTGCCCGGCGGTGCCGATAGTCGCGCTACCAGGGCGATTGTCAATTCCGGTCGCCATCCGATCGGAATATGCCCCTACTGGGCGTAATCCGATTCGGACGAAGAGCGAAAAGCGGAATTCTTCGGCCAGTTGGGCGGCGGTGTTGATTACGTCCAGTAATCTCAGCTTAGCCGACTGTTGGACAGGTAGCGTCTCGCGTTACGGAACAGGAGGAGGCCTGGCACAGGTTGACGGCCCGCCAGGCCCCTTCCTCTTCATCACATGTGTCCTTCGACCAAGGAGGGGCTTTGCCTCTTGATCGAATTCGCGGCAGCGCCGAAGTTCGGCGGCTGCGGCTGCACGAAACTACCATTCCGCGGCCGGGTGGCCGGGAAACCTGGGAGTGGAGTGACAGGGCAGTCAACGTGCAGGCCGCGGCGTTCCTTGGCCTGTTGGTGATGCCGGTGGTGCTCATCCACGGGGCGCTGGAGCCGGAGGTGGCCGGCATCGTAGCCGCCGTTCTTCTCGGCAGCCGCCGTTCGCACGTGCATTTCCGCCACGCCAGGCTGACCTGACGGCCATTCGTTCGCTTCGCCGGGGCGGTCTTCAGGCCGCTCCGGCGCTCCGCAGGCACCGGCATCAGCACGAATTTCGTCCCCCCACGGCCCGCAAACGATCCGGGACCCCGACGAAATCAGCGTCCTCGACCCCACATCCCACTCGCTTTCAAGGAAGCCCGATGGCCCCCAAGCCGCCCCGGCAGGCGACGCCCTGCCAGAACCCGGACTGCGGACGGATGGTCCACCACGACCCCGGTCCCGGCCGTCCCAAGAAGTACTGCTCGGACGACTGCCGCAAGGAGTTCCACCGCTCCGGCCCCACGCTGCACCGCGCCCGCGCCGCGAACCGCCGCACCGACCAGCTCCGGCAGCTGGTCGGCGAGAACCTGGACCTCGCCCAGCAGCTCTCCGAGATCGTGAACATCGTCAGCGCCAGCCCGCAGGCCTCCCGGGAGCAGCCGCTGCGCACGGCCGTGTTGGTCGACGAGATCGTGATGACCCTCTCCTACGTGAAGGCGGCGGCCATCCAGCAGGCGCGGGACCGGAACGTTCCGGTGCGCGCGATCGCCCGGGCGGTGAACGTGTCCGAAGAGACGGTGCGTCGACGCTGGCCGGAGGGGTTCATCGACCGGCGCCTGGAGATGCGGCCGTCCAGGCCGCGGATCGACTTCGTCAAAGCCCGTGCCCCGCGGCCCGCGGCCATCCCGCGCCAGCGCAAGCGCACGCCGGCAGCGGCCCGGCGGAAGCCCGACGCCCCACCACCGACGACAGCGTTAGCCCGAGCCCTCTCCTACCTCCAGCACACCGCCGGCACCACCCACCGGCAGCTCGCCGAGAGGGCCGGCGTTTCCCCCTCCTACATCTCCCACATCCTCTCCGGCCGCCGCTGCCCCTCCTGGACCGTCGCTCAGAAAATCACCACCGGCTGCGACGGCGACCCCACCGAGATCCGCCCGCTGTGGGAGGCCGAACGCCGCGCCGCCCAAAGCGCCCGGAAGCACGGCGCCACCCCCACCACCGCCGGCCCGGACACCTTCTACGCCGCGCTACGCGGCATCCACCTCGCCGCCTGGCGCCCCGACCCGGACGCCATCCACGACACCAGCGACGGCCAGCTCGAGCTCGCCGACATCACCGCGCTGCTCCACGGCACCCGCCCCCTGGACTGGCACACCGTCCAGCGCTTCGTCGCCACCCTGCGCGGCGACCCGGCCGCCATCCGACCGCTGTGGCAGGCCGCCACCCACCCCACCACCCCGCCCTACACCGCCGGCCCTCGAACCGGCCCGCGAGCAGAAGCCTTCGGATAGCCATGCCCCCATCCACAATCACCACGCCGCCCAGCACACACCCGCTCTGCGCCGCCGACATCAACCAGGCCATCCGCCGTCTGGTGGCAAAGCAGCACGACACCTGGACCACCACCGCACTCGACGAACTCGCCGAGCTCTACCGCCGCTGGCACGACGCGACCGATCGCGTCTCCCTCGCACACAGCCCCCGGGCATGACGAGCCGCAGGCGAGGAGATCGCCAGCCCTCAAGCGGACGGCATGTGCAGAGGTCTGGCGCCGAAGTCGCCAAATACAGACAATTACTCCGGGGCAGCGTTCCGTGACTGGAGCTGAGAGGTCGTTTTCTCCCGATGTTTTATCCCGTGATGCGCGCTTGGTCCGGTGGTGTCGGGTCTCGCCAGGAGGTGGTGGTCTCGTCGGTGAGGCGGCGGGTCATGAGGTCGGTCATGGTGAGGTGGATCATGGCTTCGGAGCGGGCGGGGAGGGTCTCGTAGTCGCGGGCCAGGCGGCGGTGGAGCATGAGCCATCCGTAGGTCCGCTCGACCGTCCAGCGCTTGGGCAGTGGGGTGAATCCCCTGGTCCCGGGGGTGCGTTGGACGATCTCCATGTCGATGCCGAGGGTGGCGGCGTGTTCGACGAGGTGTTGGCGGTAGCCGCCGCCCACCCAGACCTTGCGGAGGGTGGGATGGTTGACCACCACGTCGTCGATCAGCCGGGCGCCGGCCGTGGAGTCCTGGACGCTGGCCCGCGGTGACCAGCACGGCGAGGAGGAGACCGAGGGTGTCAGTCACGATGCTCCGCTTCCTGCCGACGATCTTCTTTCCGGCGTCGGTTCTCTGGCTGGAGGCGGGAACCGTGGTGGCGGTCTTGACGCTCTACGCGTCGATCACCCCTGCGGACGGCTCGACGTCACGGCCCTCCTTGAGGCGTAACAGCCGTCGCAGCACGCCGTTGAGCTGGGCGAACACGCCGTCCTTCCGCCACTTGGCGAAGTAGCCGTAGACAGTTTCCCAGGGCGGGAAGTCGTACGGGAGGTAGCGCCACTGCACGCCGGTGCGATCCACATACAGGATCGCGTTCATGATCTCGCGCAGGTCATGCTCCGGTTGGCGGGCGATGTTCAGCGCGTGCCGGCGCCGCTCGACCCGCCACGCGGTCAGCACCGGCTCGATCAACGCCCAACGGGCATCGGACAAATCACTGGGATAGAGGCGACGCTCAGCCATGACCTGGACATACCGCCAGCAGGTGAGAGCGCCCAGGCGTGCGGACACGCGGGCGGAGTCACACCTTCGCTCCGGACACCTTGGGATGAGACAGGCGCAAGCCGACCCCCACCTCACCCGTCACCCCACCCAACCGCCAAGCCAGACCCGCACCACCGCCCAGCAGCACCACAATCCCGCACCGCGAAAACCAGGAAATAGCCGACTATAAAAGGAGAAAAAGACCTCTAAGAGGTCGCTTTCTCCCGATGTTTTATCCCGCACTGCAGATTTGATCCCGGTATGCGGGGGTCGCGCCAGGTGATGGTGGCTTCGTCGGTGAGGCGGCGGGCCATGAGGTCGGTCATCGCGAGCTGGATCATGGCTTCGGAGCGGGCGGGGAGGTAGCAGCCGGCGGCGGCCGTACGGCGCACCAGGCCCTGCTCCTCCATCCGCCGCAGGTGGTGCACGCCAGTGGAGACGCTGGACAGGCCGAGCGTCTGCGAGCTGCCACACGGTCGGGGCCTCGCAGTTCTCGATGACCGCGGTGCGCAGTTCGCCGAGGGTCTGCGCCTGGCTCGATGGCTCTCACGCTACCCGAGTGAGGTGCTGGGCGACCTGGTGCTGCCGTGCGTGGCGGCGCAGTTCAGCCCAGCCCGCTGGCGAGCGGCGTCTGGCCCAGTGGGGGTGGTAGGCGATCCGGCAGGACAGGTGGAGCAGCCTGCGGCGCAGCACGGCGTGCTCCTCGGGCTGGCAGGCGGCCAACTGCAGGTAGGCGTGGTTCCAGGCGTGCTGATCGCGGACCAGGTCGTCGGGGAAGCCAGGGTTCACCATGCCCCTTATTCAATCACTTGTTCGAATTGATGGGGAGGCCGCCACGCCCGAGGTCTACCAGTGCCTGTGACTGAGCGTTTTAGTTGGCGAGTGAGCGTGACAGTTGGCGGATTGAGCGCCCTGCCTTTGCCGCCGTGAGGGGCACCGCGGCGGGCTTGACCTTCGAGTCGGGTCGAAGGTTTACGGTCGGCCGTATGGACACCATGCGGATCTCCCAGCTCGCCGAACGCTCGGGCGTTCCGGCGACCACGCTGCGGTTCTACGAGACGGCCGGGCTGCTGCCCGCCAGCCGGACGGCCTCCGGCTACCGCCTTTACGGCGAGGACGCGGTGGAGCGACTGGCGTTCATCGGCGCGGCCAAGCACCTGGGACTCGCGCTGGAGGAGATCGCCGAGCTGCTGGGCGTCTGGGAGTCCGGTGCCTGTACCGAAGTGAAGGCCGACCTGCGGCCAAGGATCGCCGCCCGCCTGGCGGCGGCCGAGGAGCGGGCGACGGAGCTGGCCGCGTTCACCGCGACCCTACGGGCGGCGCTTGCGCACCTGGACGCGCTGCCGGACCGGACCGGTCGGTGCGATCCGCAGTGCGGCTTCCTCACCCCCGCCCAGCCCGCCGCCCGGCCGGATGCTGTTGGGCAGCGGCCGGGGCCGGTGGAAGTGGCGCTGGTCCCCAGCCGCCGCGCGGCCGAGGAGGAAGCCGAGCGGTGGCGCACCGCTCCGGTGGCGTGCTCGCTCACGGGCGGGCAGAAGGCTGAGCGCGTGGCGGCCTGGCGCCAGGCCCTTGCCGGCGCGCGCCGCCGCGAGATCCCCGAAGGGCTTCGGCTGACCGTACCCGCCGGGCGGGCCTCTGCGGTCGCCGGGCTGGTGGCGGCCGAGCAGGGCTGCTGCGCGCTCTTCGACTTCCGTCTGCACCTCGACGGGCCCGACCTCCACCTGGAGGTGCGCGCCCCGGCCGAGGGCGCTGGCCTGCTGGCCGAGCTGTTCGGCCAGGCCGCCTGACCCCACCACCCACACCCCGCCCGCTTTCCCCTGTTCCGAAGGACCCGCTGTGCTCATCGCTCGCTCTGTCGCCCTGTTCGCCGTTGCCGCCCTGTTCGAGATCGGCGGTGCCTGGCTGGTCTGGCAAGGGCTGCGCGAACACCGGGGCTGGATCTGGGGCGGCGCCGGCGTCATCGCCCTCGGCCTGTACGGAGTGGTCGCCACCTTCCAGACCGACGACAACTTCGGCCGCATCCTCGCCGCCTACGGCGGCATCTTCGTCGCCGGCTCCATCGCCTGGGGCGTCATCGCCGACGGCTACCGCCCCGACCGCTACGACCTGATCGGCGCCGCGGTCTGCCTGGCCGGCATGGCCGTCATCATGTACGCCCCACGCGGGAGCTGACCTCCCTCTCCTGCGGCGCGTCCCATCGCACAGCAGGCGCAGGGCCCCTGCGGCAGCTCGGGAGAGTGCAGGAGCAGCGGCCGAGCAGGTTGACGGGCTGGCGGACGAACGCCGGTGTTCGCCCCTGCGCACCTCACGCTCAACCCGCCAACTAAAACGCTCAGTCACAGTGCCTGTGGTCGGGTAGCCGGATCACACCATCACGCGTTGCGTTCGCGAGGGCGATAGCGACCGGCAGAAGAGGGAGCTCGTGGTGGTGCATGGAGGAGACGAGCAAGGACCAGGTTGATGCCGCCGCTCAGTTCGTCGCCGCGCGAGGCATGCCGCCCGGGCCGCGTTCTCAGGTCACGGACGCGAGCATGGCAAGGCGAGATTGATCAGCTCGTGCAAACTGGGAGCGGAGCAGGTGAGAGGCGACGGCGCTCAGCTATTGCCTATCCCCGACGACGGCGCTGCGGCTGCGGCCGTCCGCGTCGAGCGCTCCCGGATCATCCACGAGCGGGGGCACCGCTTCGTCCTGCTCCTCAAGGAAGGCGCCCTCTACCACCAGATCGGTGACTCCGACGCCATGGCTGCCCAGCTCGGCTGCCTGCTTTCCGCCGGTGCCCTGCCCGCCGTCGCGCTCGGCGTCATCCCTCACCACGCCCGCGCCCGGTCGATCCGCCCCTTGGAGACCTTCCACATCTACGACGACAGCCTGGTCTCCGTAGAACTCGTCTTCGCCCAGGTCAACATCACCCAGGCGGGCGAGATCGACCTCTACCTCAAGGCCTTCGAGCAGTTGCGCCGGCTCGCCGTCTATGGGAGCGACGCCCGCGTGCTCATTGTCAAAGCCATCGACGCACTCCTGCGACCCCAAGCCCTCAGTCCCGACGAGCCGGGTGGTCAGGTCCCTCGTGCCGGTCAGTCAGCAGGCGCAGAAGGACCGTACGAACGCGGTGACGAAACCGCGTCCGGAGCCGCCTGGCCCATAGAACGATGGCGCGCCCCCACCACAAGCACAGGGGAAGGAGGATGCCCAGGTCGACGATGGGGCGCAGCCAAAACGGCAGGTGCGCGTAAAGCGTGATCAGCACGGAAGTAAGACCTCATAGCGAAGAACGGGGCCTGACCGTCTGCTGTGTGAGTCAAACGGTGAGCAGACCCGCAGTGGACGGGACCGGTGGGTGGGCCGGCCGTCCAGGAGCTCGAGGGATACGTGGTGCCGCGCGGCGGAGCACTCCGCATGGTGATGTCTCAAGGGGGACCGGGCAGTGCCCCTGAGGCCAGACGGGATCCGGGAGGCTGTGCTGTTCGACTAGTGCCCACGCCAGGCGACAGATGACACGCCAGGCCTCGACGACCTCAGCGATGTCCTGCTGAGAGAGCGTGAGCAACCCTGCGGCGGGTCGTACCGTGAAGTGTTCCGGATCCGTCTCCGCAACGATTGAGGGCAGGCCCGTGTCGTCTTCAGCGGTTGCGCGGAGCCTTGCCGCGACCTGGTTGTCCTGGAGCGTGAGTTCGAGCTCAGCGAGCTGTTCCCTAGCGCGGCTCGCGGAGAACGCGGCGCCGACCGAGCTCTGTGTCTTGCCCGTCCCTGTCCTGGCATGGAGGAAGCGCGTGATCGCACGGAGGGACTGAAGGCCGTCGATCACCTCGTAGGCCTGCACCGTCGTGGCGACCACCAGGATTGGCTGCTTGCCGACGAGGTCGGCGATCGCCGCCCGCAGCAAGGGGCTCCGCCCGGTGCCAGGGGGGAGGGACACGGTGGCAGTCTAGCGGCCAGCGACCGCCAGGCGGTCCGGAGTTGAACGAGAAGCCGAGGGTCGTCGGGACGGCCCCTGACCACGGTCTCGGCAGCTCCAGCCCCAACCGCCGGCGGGCGGGACAGCACCCCTGCCACCGACGGCCGTGTTGCATCTGGGGCTGTGCTTGTGGTTGCACGAGCAGTGCAGCTGGTTTTGCACCGACGGTTGCGGGCGTGTCGGGCGGCTGTCCGCGCGCCGGGCCTGTGACCTGCGGTGAGGCGGTCGCATCGCTGTGGGGAACCCGCTGACATCCCCTTCTTCGCGCCCTTCGCCTTGATGGGGCGGGAGGGGGGCGGCGGGGGCGCGTTCGTCGGGGTACACGGGGCGCTGCACTCGGCCGATCGACTGTAGGGACCGGCCACAGAGGGCCCGGAAGCGGTCCAGCCTGTCGGGTATCCGGCTGTGGCGACGGTCCTGATCACCACTTTCTCGCGTACTGGGCCCTCCAGCCAGCGAGCGCGGCATGGGCGGCCTGAGCTCGTGCGAGGTTTCCTCCGAAGGCGCCAGCTCGCAGGAGCGGCCATGAGTCGCTGAGTTCCTGGCTGATGGTGCTGGCAAGACCGGCGTCGTTGTAGCCCCAGGTCGGGTCCAAGAGGAATTCGCCCGCCCAGGGGTGGGCGAGGAACTCGTTGTCTGTGTCCATAGCGATCATGGAGGCCAGGAACTCGAACCTGGAGCAGGCCTCGCGGAAGGCGATGTCACTGGGTTCGACAAGACGGAAGGGCTCACGAAGCTGATCCTTGAGCCAGTGGCTCTGAGGGTAATGCCACTTTCTTCCATCATCGGTGCGGTACGTGCTGCTGAGGCCATCGGTCTCGAGGACCACGATGGGGTTGAGGTACCAGGCGGGCTTCTGACGCGGGTGTCCGGAGGAAGGATCTGCCCACTCAGGGCGGGCGAGGACGCTGGCCAGCAGCTCTTCGCGGTGGCCCAGGACCGCCGCGACTCCGATCGTCCATGTCGCCAGGAGCGCCGGCAGGTGACGCAACTTCTCCAGGTACTCGTTGTACGGGCTTGGCCTGGTGTCACGCATGCGTACCAGACGTCCGACGGCACGGTGCCACAGTTGGTCGTGGGTGCCGGTGTCGTAGAAGACACCGTTGGCCAGGAGGTGCAGCAGGACGTCGCTGTCGGCCCGGTAGCGTCGCACACTGTCCGCGAAGACGTCGGCCCAGGTGATGGGCGTGGCAGTCATGGGATGACGTTCTGAAGTGCTGCCGTCGACGATCTGTCCGACGGCCTTGTCGATGAGGTCGGATAGTTCGATGCGACGTACCGGGTCGGGCAGAGCCCGTTTGAGCTGGACGACGGCCACGTCCCGGGTGATGGGAGCGGCCGACAGGTGGTCCAGCGCGTCGACCCGCCGCGTGAGGTCTGTGAAGAGCTCATCCGCGCTCAGTCCCTTGATGACGACTGCGTCGTGCTGGGCTGTCAGCCGGCGAGCGGCGAGACCGAGCTGGCCGTAGGTGGACCAGAACATCGGATAGCGGCGTGCTCGGGTGCCTTCGACGGCGCGGACGAGGGCCGTGTCCCAGTCCGCGGACCAGCCGCACACGATCAGTCCGTACTCGTCCAGCACCCGCTCCAGGAAAGCGTGCTGTGCCTGGGGATACGACTCCAGCTCGTCGACGGTGTTGCGCTGATCCAGGTCGGCGTAGTCACCGTGCAGCTTGATCACGGTGACCTGGCTGTGCGCGAGCGGCTTCATGGAATCGATCGCCTCCGGCCGGTGCACCACCTGGGGTGAGATGCCGACCTCTTGCAGCGCGCGCTCCATCAGCCGGTCGAAGTTGGTCGTCAAGATGACGCGGATGCTGCCTCGCTTGACCAGCTGCGCGATGGCCCGGTGCGCTGCGGTCGGGGCTTTGCCGGCATCGTCGTCGCCGTCCTCGGGCTCGAAGTACCCTGCGAGCAAGGCCTGGCGTGAAGCCGGCTTCGGTGCCACGGCAGCCAGCAGCCGGGAGTAGCCCAGGGGCTCGTCGCAGTTGGACTCCCACCACTTCGCGGGATCGGCCATGGCCTCGGCGCGGGCGTCGGGATTGTCGGGGTCGCGTACTGCGGCTACTTTCCCGACCAGGTCCTCGACAACGCCCCACCCGGTCTTCACACCCGATGCGATCGAGATCCCGGAGCCCAGCAGCAGCGCGTACACGCCCGGGCTCTCACGAACGTTGAGCGCCAGCGCCATCAACGGCTCGATCAGTTGCCCGGCCGGCACCATGGCCGGGCTGTCCACGCCGCCCAGCGTGCCCTCTTCCGTTCCCACCCCGAACGCCTCCTTGGATCGGTGACTCACCCCCCGTGGATGGGGGCATCACCACCATAGCCCACTAATCGTCACTCTGACGAATAATGAGCTCGGGGGCACCACAGCCGTTGGGCTCGGTGACGGTCTCCCGGACCCACGTGGAGACGCTCCCGGACGGCACCGAGGTGAAGCTCGGGGTGTTCCTGTCGAACACCAGGACCAGGCGCGTCAAGCTCACCGCCGACAAGAACCTGGCCGGCGTGGCGGTCGTTGGTGTGGTGTGTCGAGTACATCAGAGGCGTACGGACGTAGCGAGGCGGCGGAGCTGGCGGAGGAGTATCTCGGTCGACCCGATCACCACCGCATCAAACTGCCGGTCAGGATCCGACAACGCCCCCACCAAGGCTCCGGCCTCCGGCCGCCTGGCCCACGGCGCCACCCGGCTATGGCCCACATCGAAGAACTCCGTCACGATCCGCCCATGCCCCGACGTGATCCCCTCAGCCCGAAGCAACTGCCAGGCCCGCGAAGTCTCCGGATCTTGATGATCCTCCGTCGACACCCGACCGTAGAACGCGAACCGAAGACCACCAGTCGCAACCTGCCGGTCCACCAGGTCTGCGCCGCGGCGACGTACCCATCCGGACAGCGGCCCCTCCCCCACCCCTGAACCAGACCGGTCGGCACTCGGCTCCCCAACCACCACGACACCACCACCCGTCCAGGAACGCTCTCCGCTCTGAACCTGGCAGTCGACACGCCCCGCCATGCCACCGCACGAGCGGAATCACCCATACCGCCGAAAGATCATCTGACCTGTCATCCTGGCAAACGAGCTCACCCACCAACAGACGGAGACGTTGAGAACGTCCACAAGGCTCTGGATTCGCATCAGGCATGCCGATACCAGGCCGGCGCGGTCTGCTGGTGATGAGGCTCGTTGATTCTCCCCACCCCATGCTCAGGGTCTCCCCGGACCTGCTCTCCTTGGTTCCCCACCCACGGCGGGCTGACCTGCGGTCGGGCACCTCGTGTGGATTTCCCGCCGGGCACCCAGCTGAGTCAGCGCGCGCTACTGCTCCCGCAGCAGTGCTTAAATTTGCGTCCCGAGCGCATCATGCAGGGGCAAGGGCTGTTCCTGCGGGGTCGCACCACGGTTAGCGGCACGGTGGCGCCGACTGCTTGGCCCAAGGCCATGGCGCGTAGGAGGTAAGAGGGATCCTCGGCTGTCATTCCCTGCAGGTTCCTGCCGATCACGACGATCAATGACCCGTCAAAAGCCTTCCGATACCAGTGGGGGTAGAAGTTGAGCGGCCCAGGAGGCAGGAGAATTCCCTGGGGGCAAGTGATCGAGAGCTTGTTGCCTTCGAGTCGTGCCTCGACGCCGCCGCCGTCGATGCGTGGAATGTTGCGGAAGTCCAATAGCTGACCATCTTTGAGCTTGAGCATGCTTTGCAGATTGGTGAACCCTACCTCAAGGTAGGCTTTGAGGATGAGGTCTTCGACTTGCCTGCCGTCGTCGAATGAGCCCAATCCGCCGTAGCAGTCGGCGATGATCCCGGCTCTGTCCTGGCCGAACAGGATGCACTCAATCTCGGTACTCTCTTCTGGCTGCTTGGGCGCTGCGCCTTTCAGCTGGATCACCCCGGAGAGGATGCAGTGAGGGTGCGCCAGACGCAGTAGCATGTGGTCCATCTGTGGGTGCTGCAGGAAAAGCAATTCCGCTTCTCCGGTCTCATCGATCAAGAGATTGCAGGCTGCGCACGTCTGCCGTGAGTTCCCAAGACGGATAATGAGTGGCTTAAGGTCAACTCCATCCAGTTCCTCCAGCACGGCGTCCGAGACATTGATCTTTCGCATGCCGGCGACGGCGGTCGAACTACCGCTCTCCGGATCGGTTTTGACGACGGAGTCCCCCACAGACTGGTAAGCTCGGGCACGGAGGGCCTCCATGACGCGTTCGTCGACTCGCTGCCCATCACCCAGCAGGTCGTTGAATGTCGGCACACCGGCGTCCGGTGCTGCCTCCGATTGCAGCAACCCCAGGAGGAGTAGCGCCTCGCCTGCCTCCAACCAGTTGTCGAGATCGTGGTGAAGGACGAAGGCTTCGCGTGCATGCGCCCGGGAGCTGTCAACGTCGCCAAGCTCGCGGTCGGCACGAGCCAGGTTGAGTAGACAGTTGGCGCGCATCGGTTTGTCATCGAGCTGTTCGATGAGGCGCAGGGCCGTGCGAAATTCCCTGGCCGCATTCTCGTAGGCACCGGATCGGGCGTGATGGGCACCGATGTTGGAATGTAGGGCCGCCTTAGCTGACTGCATCCCCAACAGCTCTGACAGAGGAATGAGCTTGGTCATCGCGGCAACCCCCTGCACCTCCTCACCGATGCGGAGCTGGCAAAGCGCGGCCTGGCTCCGGGCAGTGAGAAGTACATGGAGGTCCTTCTGCTCTCCAGCGAGCTCGGCAGCTTTGTTGTACTGGTCGAGTGCCTCGGACCACTCCTCGTTCCGGGCCTGCACGTTACCCAGAGTCATCCGGCACTGAAGAATTCCCGATGTGTCGCCGGCTCGTTCGCACTGATCGAGCGCCTTGGTGATCGTGGACATGGCTTCCCGGTGGAGGCCCCGACGTGAGTAGAGCATGGCCAGTGCGCGGTAGGCCCGGGACTTGGTGGCAGGGGAGGCATGGTCGGACACTTCGGAGACGACAGACTGCAGGGTCTTGGCGCCTTCTTGCCATCGTCCCGCAACGATGAGAGCTTCCCCTAGAGCTGTCTTGATCTGGGCCATGGCCCGTTTCTCCTCGGTGGCCTCCAGGTGGCGAGCCGCTTCGGTTAGATGGCTGACGGCTTCGCCGATTTGACCCAGGTGCCAGAGGTACTCGGCTCTCTTCTGCAGAGTCCTGGCGAGTACGCCGGGATTTCGCAGATGCCGAGCCGTGTCCAGTGCGTCCGCGAAGTACGTCTCCGCTTTGTCGAGATGTCCGATACCTCCATGGTAGGAAGCTAGGTAGACGAGTGAGCGCGTGGCGTGCTCATAGTCGCCGATCTGATGGGCGAGGTTGGCGCATTCGCCCAGGAGTTCGGCTGCCCGGTGGATGTCTGCTTTATCTGCAGCCCGGTCGCCGAGTCGAAAAAGCGCCCGAATCTGGCCTTGGACGTCGTCTGTGTCGCGGTAGATGGCTAGTGCGGCCTCCAGAGGTTGGGCCGGAGCTGAGTCCGGCCGTTCCTCGACAGGTGTTTCCGCGAGCTCCATCAGCGCCTTGGCTTCCCACTCCCGGCTCCCGACAGCACGAGCTCGCTCGATGTCCTGCAAAGCCTCCCGCGCAGCCTCAGCCATGCGGCCCGTTCGGCGCAGCAGTGCGGCGATTACCCCGCGGTTCGACAGGTCAGCACGACTGCCCGCCTGGGACAAGGTCTGGCTGTTACGAAGGTATTGCTCAGCCCGACGGAGGCGGCCGATGGCCATGTGCGCCTGACCCAAGTTCCCCAGAGCTTGGGCTAGCGCTTGGTGGTCCTCGACGATTCGCCAGAACTGCAATCCGCTGCGCAGAAATGGGATTGCGTCACGGGCTCGCCCGAGGTTGATGAGCAGTGATCCCAGGGCCAACTGCGCCGAATACATCTGGTGCGGATTGCTGGCCTCATGTGCTGTTTCGGCGCTGCGCTGATATAGGTCAACCGCGCGCTGGCTGTCGCCTAGATGGCTGGCAACCATTGCCAAGTTATGCAGAGCCGTCGCCATCCACTCGGGTTTCTTGGACTGGGTACCCGCTTCAAGCACGCACTTGTAGACGCGTTCCAGATCGCTCCAATGACTCCCGTGCCACAGTGAATCCGTCAGGTCCGATACAAGCAGGACGAGCGGCTCCCACACTTGGTATTGCTGGGCCATCTCGGTCATGGCAACGGCTCCTGGGCGATCTGCATTGAGGGTGCGCAGGGCGACCACATTGCTCTGCGCAGGTACCGTTGCTTCCTGATCTACAAAGCCGATCGACTCCGTTGCGGACCGTGCCCGGATGGCCAGCATGAGGCATGTCTGGCGGATAGTGGCTTCCCGTCGCTCTGTTGTGATGGAGGCAGACTTAAGTCGCGCGAAGCGATGCAGAATTTCGTGGAGGACGAACCGGTCGTCGTCGATTTGCTCGATGAGGCTGAGTTCGAACAGCGAGTCCAACAGGTCCGTTACTTCGTCGACGTGATCGTCGTCGAGCTCGCTCAGCGACGCTGTGGCAGAGGCGATGACGTCCGTGGTGAGGGACATGTGGGGCAAGATGCCAAGCGTGGTGAAGAGATCTGCCTGCTCAGGGCTGAGCGCGGCAAAGCTTCGCTCGAGCACGGGCTCCAGTGCGGTCTGGCCGGCTCGGAGGGCCCTGACCCCACGGTCAGGGCTGGTGATGTCATCAAGGAATCGGTCAAAGTTGGCCTTGGGGCGGCGTGCCAAGTAAGCGGCTGCGACATGGAGCGCGAGCGGATGCCCGGCACAGGCTTCGACCAGGGAGGTCGTCTGCGCCTCCGTCAGGCGATCAGGGCCAGCGACCTCTCGCACCAGTTGCTCGCTGTGCTGGGCGGGCAACGTGTCGATCTCGATAAGGTGAACCAGTCCGGTGAGCCCGCTAAGCTTGGAGCGGCTTGTACACACCAGGGCGAAGGGCCCATCCATTCGAAGCACGTCGAGGAGCGCCTGTTCCGAGACGACGTCGTCGATGAGCAGTAACACTCTGCTTTGGGAGAGCGTTGCGCGCAGCAGAGCCAGTTGTTGCGCACGCCTTTCGGGCAGCGGCGCACCATCGGGGCACAGTGTGTGTAGGAGCGCCGGCACCAAATCTGCATGGTTTCCCTCGCCGGCAGAGAGGGCAACGTCGATATGGAACAGCCCATCCGGGTAGACGTCAGCCACGAGCCGCGATAGACGCAGAGCAACGACGCTCTTCCCAATGCCTGGCGGCCCGGTCAGCACGACTGCCGACCTGCCCTCACCATCCCGTTCCTCGACCAACCTCCGCCCTTCGGCGATTTCAGCCTCGCGTCCATACAGCGGACGCAACTCTCTGGGAAGGCCAGGGACCGCGTGAGGGACGGGCGCAGTGCGCGCCGTCTCCAACTGGCTTACAAACTCGTACAGACGGCCAAGTACATCCCCGGACAGTATGGCGTCGGCGTTGGCGTGACGAACGTCCTTGCTATCGTCCAGGAGCCGGCAGATCTTGTCGAAGTGCCAGATCTCCAGTCCTTTCAGCGGAAGGCGGAGTGCTCGCGCGTGTTCCTGCAGTTCCGCCTTGACCCTGTCGATACCCCCGCTGCCGGGGGCCGATGAGAGCACGACATTGCTGGTGATCAGCAGGTAATCCGGCACGCGCCCCTTCCGGACCCGATTTGAGTCCGGGTCGGCCCACGCGCGCAGCTCGGCGGTGATGTGGCGGATCAACCAATTTGCATTGTTGGCGGGTTCTTCCGGGCGCTTGCGGAACTTGGCCTGCAACACCCCGTAGCCAGTCCAGGGATCATCAGGCGAAGGAAAGCTGCTTAGACCATGAAAAGAGGCTTCGCGCCCACCGTCAGGGCCGTCTCCGAAGATCTCCACCGATGGCCCCAGCACCCGAAGGGCCAAAGCCTGGGACAGTTCCTCGAACCGGTGCGGCCCAAGGTTGGTGAGGGCGTAGTCAGTCACGGCGAACATTGTGGAGTACGGCACTGACAACGAGACACCTTGCTTCGGACGGTGGTGTGCCGTCCCCCTGCTGACCTGCGCCAGTCCCCGTCTACTCAGGTCTCTCGCGCGGACCTGGGGAAGGGCTGGTGCACACAGGTAAGATCCGGACAGCGCGCGTTCGACCGGCTCGTATGAGGCCGAAGCGGTAGCGGTGCGCGAGGGAGGGGCGCGCCACCGTCACGGCTGACGGACAGATCATCGTCGAAGGACACCCCAAGCCCTTCCCGTCCCCCTCGGCTGCGGTCACCGCGGTGACCGGGAACTTGATCAACGGATGGACTCTGTGGCACGTCCCGGGCGGCGACACCCTCGACGACCTCCGTAAGAAGCTCGACAGCATTCCGCAGTAGCACACCCCCGTGACTTCCGGGAATCACTCCTCTGGAACCCCGACTGCCCGTAGGGTCGGCCGGGTTCCGGAGCAGAGGGGACGATCCATCAGATGGCGCCAGGCGAGAAGACATCCAGCGGCGATCCTCCGCCTTCCGACTTCTGGGGAAGGCCCCTCATCGGCGGTTGGGCCAACCCCGGCGGCTACCGCACATGCGGCCACATGGGGTGCAAGAAGAAGGTAAACTCGACCATCACCGGTCACGACTGCTGCGGCCGATGCAGGGGCTCGCGCGCCCGGGACTGCCTGAGGGCCGCGCAACGTGATTACGACGGCCCCGGCAGCTTCGCTCACACCTATCGCGAAGGGCTCTTGTGCCCCGGCGTCTGCACCGTCTGCGGCGAACCGCCCGAAGCCCGCTGAGAACGACGGCCCCTGAGCGAGCAACATGAACAACAGCGGGCAGGCGGGCCGCCGCAGGGATGCGCCGCACCGCATCACGATGACGCGCCACGGCGCATCACGGGGCGCCCCAACACCGGGGCGGCCTGCCGTGCGTTACGGCAGAATCCCCCCAAGCGCACCAATCGCAGGGGAGAGCGACATGAGCGAGCACCCAACTGGCACCGTCGAAGTCCGGCTCCAAGGCCCCGCGGATCACCGGGAGGCAGCAGTCGCCGCCCTCACCGAGGCGGGTATCGCCGCGGAACCGTCCGAAGACCTCGGCGACGACTTCGTGGAAGCTCACTTCCACAACGGCGCCGACCGCCCCGACGCCGACTTCATCGCGGCCAGCGAGCGCAGCGCTGCCAAGGTCGTCAGCCCGTTCGGCTTCCAGCTCGTGGAGAGCACCACCTACACCAACAACCTACTGGCGACGAAGTGGGTGTACGACAAGGACGGGCGTTTCCTCGACACGTTCAACCCCGCCGACGTGTTCACGCCCTCGGCCGAGCGGCTGCTCGCGATCTCCGAGCGGCACGGCGTTCCCCTTGAGGAGCTCGATATCCGGGACCACCCCGATCTCGAGATGCCATGAGCCGGTGCTCGGCACGTCACCAATGCTCGGCCAAGCCCGTCCCAACGCTGGGGCGGGCCGGGTCGTTTCACGAGAAGATGTATGGCATGGAAGACCTGATCGCGTTCGTGCGCGCCCGCCTAGACGAAGACGAGGAAATCGCGAAGGCGCCCACCGGCGCAGCCTGGGCCCAAGCCAACTGGGACTACCACGAGAACGAGATAGGCGGAGAAGCCCACGTCGACCTCGGCACCAACCACCTCGACGCGACGAGCAGCCTCAACCAACTGGAGATGCGGCACGTCGCCCGACACGACCCGGCCCGCGTCCTGCGGGAGATAGAGGCCAAGCGGCGGCTGCTCGATATGTATGACTCACCCGAGACAAGCCCCGCATTGCCTGATTCGTTCAACCGATTCGCGCGTGACATCACGCGCAGTTTCTTGGGCGACATCTTCCGGCAACTGGCCACCGTCTGGGCCTACCACCCCGACTACCGGCAGGAATGGAAGCCGTGACCGACACGCCGAGAACCGGCCCGAACAGTGCGAACCCCCGTGTCTTCCGCTGCCTGACATGCAACAGCCCCGTTCTCGACTTACCGGAAGCCACCGAGGGCCACTTCCTCACCTACGGGCATGACTTCGCGAAGGGGCCCGCCGTTCCTCGCGCGAAGCCGAAGCCCGTCATCGCGCCACCTCCCAGCACGGCGCAATCCCCACCGAAGTCGAGTGGCCGCCCCATGCTGATCGCCGTCGTTGTCGCGCTCCTGGCGGTCGTGGTCTGGATCTGCGTGACCTACGAGGAGCCCGCCGAGGACTGCTTCGAGCAGGAGCAGATCGACCTGGCCGACGAACTCACCGCAGGTCCCGGTGTGGGAGAGCGCATCAATGCCGCCGAGATCTGCCGTAACCGCGCCGAACTTGGCCCCTGACCGGGCTCCGGACAGGAGATCGACAAAGCTTCCCCCTGCGCTGTAACATCCGAAGCCACAGGAACCCCCTGCCCAAAAACCACGAGGCCCCGGTCGAGCCACTCGCTCCCGGGGCCTCACCCATATCCGGGAGGTGCCGTGCCCCCGAAGTGCCCCAACCCCCCGCTCGACCGGATCCGACCCGAACACATCGTCACGCCCCAACAGGCCGCAGCCCAGTTCGGCGTCACCCCCGGTGCGATCATGCTCTGGGCACACCGCAACAAGGTCGAGCACCTGCCGCTCCCCGGCCGGCGCGTCTACCACCTCCCCACCCTCACCCTCGCCGAGCGCGACGCCTGGAAACACGGCGCCAACCGGTCAGCACGCGGCGGCCGCCCACCCGGCTGGAAGCCCTGCACCACCGCCGCCTAACCGGACAGCCCTGCACGGCCGGCCGACCCGCGACGGCACCATGGCGGCCGTGCAGTGGCCGAGCCGGGTGGCTCCGTCGTTCTCGCTCCGGCATCGAGCCACCCACGGCTACCCGCCCCGGCTGTGGGCGCGCGTGGGCGGGTAGCCACCAGCCTGGTTCCAAGGAACGGGCCACACAGCAGCAGCGCGTGCGACAGGATGTGCTCGTGGAGGACCCCGCCAGATCGCAGGCCGCGCCCGCGCCCGCACCCACCGCACGGCAGCAGTTCCGTGCCCGCGCGATAGCGGCCATCGCAGCGACCGCCCTCGCTACAGCCGCATTCGCCGCCGGCCGAGCCACGGCACCGGATCCCGAAAGCAGCGCAGAGTCCTGCGACGAGATCCACCAGGCCTACACCGACTTCATGACCGAGTCCGAACGCCAGCTGCACTGGTCCCAGAGCCGGACCTCGAGCGACCCCGAGGGTCAAGCCCAACAGGCGCGCACGGCCGCGATCTCGGCTCTCAACCTCGTGCAGCAGAACCCCGACTGTGTCAGCCCCGCAGATCGGGCGGCAGCCCAGACCTACCTGGACGAACTCGCACCCTGAACTCCGCGCCGGCCGGTATGGCGCACTCCCGCCCACCGCTATTGCTGCCCGGCCGGCGCGGCCAAGCCCTCCCAGGGCCAGGGCCACAACTCGGCCACGATCACCCGAGATATCTCCACGCCCCGGGAACGCGGCGCCACACTGACGGCATGCCGGCAACCCGAAGGAGGCCACGTGCGCATCTTCTGGTTTCTGATGAGCAATCTGGCCAGCGCCATCTGCCTGATGGCGGTCATGGTCACGTGCATGGTCGTGCCGATGACTTTCTCGCTCGCCATCACGGCGTACACCGGGCCGATCGCGATAGCGGCCGCCGTCATCGCCTGGCGCACTTGGCGGCGCTACCGCCGCTTCGAGCTTCGCGACGCCTCATAGACCACCCCGTCGGCAGGTGGTGGGCAAGGGCAGTGCCGCCCGGTAGCCCCAACTCCCGGGCGGCACACCCCACATCACGACTAAACAACACTATGCACACACCACCTGCACACGCTGGCACCATGCCGCCATGACCGACCAGCAGAAGAGACCCCGCCGCACCCTCGGCGCGCCGCCCCTGTGGCAGAGACTCACCGGCGGTGCCCTGGCCATCGCCGTCCTCGCCATCGCCGCGCTGCTCACCTGGAACGCGATCCACGAGACCCAAGACGATATCGCCGAGCGCTGCCTCCCCGCCCTCCGCGAACGCCCGGCCGGCGACACCAGCCGGCCCGACGAGTGCGACGGGCTGACCGAGGAGAACTACACCCTCCTCAACCTCAGCGTGGCCATCGACGAGTCCGGCGTCGACGACGATCTCATCGGCCGGGACCAGGTTGAGGTCGCCTGGCCGGTCCTGCCATAGCCGAAGGCGCCCGCAAGGGCCTGCCGGTGGGGCCCGGCACCGCTGCCAGAGGGCCGCCGGCCAGTGGCAGAGGTGCCAAGCATGGTGCGCGGCCGGCTCTGTGGCGAGCCTGCGAAGTCGCCGTCATGGATCTCCTAGACGCCGATCACCTCACCGCTCTCGCCCAACGCCTCGTTAGCCGCCTGGGTTCCGGCATCTTCGATCTAAGTCTGATGGCGCGCAAACCATGCCAAGTCCTGATTAGGACGAGCACACCGCAACCCTCACCAAGCCCGAGCCAGCAACGAGCCTGACCACGAGCACCTCCAACCCTACGTCCCCCGCCGTCCCAATACCGACAGCACCCGTGGTCCCGTTCCCGTATCCCAAGGGCAGCACTGCTCCGGTTGGCCGTCGCCAGTCACATACGCCCGTGTCAGCTCATCGCCTACCGCTCGCGGCCCGCCGGGAGTTCCACGAGTTCCCTCTTGCGCGTGTCCGTTTCCGCAGGGCAAGCGCCGAGGGCCCGGTTCGCGTCCGACGCGGGCTCTGCCGCCCCTGCCTCGGAGCGAATTGCGGCCACCAGCGCCCGGGATGTCCTCGCTCCGACGTGGAGCCGTTTCCGGAGCGTCTCGGCAGAGATCGGCCGCTGGTGCTCGCGCCGATGATGCGCATCTTCAGAACGGGCGCGCCGCAGGAGTTCCTGATCGACCGGCGATGCCTGCTTCCTGGTCGATCGCCTGCGGGACGTAGGTACCGGCCGACGATCCGGCACAGGGACGACCTCCCGGTGGCTCCCGCCCCGGCGATGGGAGGCGCCGACAGGCTCATTGCCCCGACCAGTCCTTCGAACCATGCCTGGCTCTTCCCGCGAGCCGACTTCTTCGTCGCTCGTCTCCGACGCGCTACCCGTGCTACTGATGGCCTGCAGCAAACCCGGCCCAACTTCCGCCCAGCCGATCAGGAGCAGCGGTCCGACCGCGTCGAAGGCGGCGCGCCCATAATGGCCGGCCAGCAGCGGCTCGGTGACGTTCAACGCCAGCGTCATCACGCTGGCGAGTACCAACAGGCGACGCGCCGGACGCATGTGCTCACGCGGGGCGCCGTTCAGCGCGAGGTAGCGCACGCCCAACAGGAGGCCAAGGACGGACAAGTCCACGGCTGGGGCGACCAGCGGAGCGACATACGCCGGCACACCCAGCCGTAGGCCCAGCGCCAACACGTTCCCGAACCCAAACAGAAACGTCAGCCCGATCACCGACGCCATAATTACCGTTACAGACCGCGCCACCACCGCCTGGCCAGTCGACGAACCCCGACTCGGCGCAGAGGGCCCAACCATCACCGCCCCCCATTCCGAGGAAAGGAGGTAGACCGCCCCTCGATCACGAGACGACCAGCGATAACCCGCTGGTCAGCTGCGCGACCGCATGCGTAGAGCCCCGCCAAAGGCACCACCCTGCACGGCCCCGACGAGCCGTCAACTCTTGGGCGCAGCGGCCCCTCATCACCGGCCAGGGCAACGTTGCACACGGCCGCCTGCCCGAGCCCTCCCCACATCCGTCCGAGGACGCGCCTTCCGTCACTCATCACTATCACCCCAAGGCAAACCGCGTCTGCCTGCTCAGGGCGTGGGCGTAGTGGTCGTGTCGGTCCTCGGACACCACCAGAAACCCCAGCTGAGCTGGGGTTCTTCTGTTTCCAAGGGCTCTCGGGGCCCCGCGCGGGCGTTGATCTCGCGGGGCCGGGAGTCGTTTCCGCTCGCGGCGTGACGGTCTTCGTGAGACCGGGTGCCGCGAGCACTCGTGCCCTCTTGACGGTGGGTCGGCCCGGCACTAGCTTCACTCCGATTTTCGAATGATGTTCGATATATCGAACACAAGAGGAGCCTCTGCTCCAGGTGGCTCCCCTGTCGTCACCTCGGTGCAGGGAACGACGACGCCGCGGCTCGACCGACCACGGCTGCCCCGCGCCGTTCGTCGTCCGAAGGCCCCCGAAGGTGACATCACCGACGCACCATGTCGGCCTCGGGCACCACGGAACCCGCCGCCGTGTGCACCGGATCCGCGCGAGCCGCCCCGCAGGACCCGTCAGCGGCAGTTCCTCGACGGCGCCCTCGTCGGAGCCACGGACGACGCCTACCGACAGAGCCATGAAGGGAGAGCCATGGTCGAGCACCGAGACCCGGGTCCCACGCTCGCCGCCATCGCACGGGCCGCGGGGGTGTCGGTTCCGACCGCTTCGAAGGTGGTCAACGACCGGGACGGCGTCGCCCCCGAGACCCGGGCGCGGGTGATGGAGGCCCTCGACCGCCTCGGTTACGTGCGGCGGCGCCGGCGAGGGGTACGGCCGGCGCTCGTCGAGCTGGTGGCCGACCGGTTGGACAGCCCCTGGTCGGGTGCGGTGCTGCGCGCGGTGGAACGTGCGGTGGGAGAGGTGGGGATCGGCCTGCTGGTCTCCAGCCCGTCCGCCGTCGCCGCGGAGAGGGGTGAGCCGGCCTGGCTGTTCCGATACCGCAGTGGGCGGTCGGACGGCGTGTTGTTCTGCCTCGACGTCTCGGCCCCCGCGGTCCACGCCTGGTTGGAGCGGTACCCGGCCCTTCCCTTCGTCCTGATCGGCCCCGGCCTCGGACCGCCGACGTGGGCGGTGTCGGTCAGCGCCACCAACCGTCAGGGGGGTGCCAGCGCGGCGGCGCACCTGCTGGGACTCGGGCACCGCCGGTTGGCCGTGATCGGCGGGCCGTCCGGTTCGCTCGCCGGGAGGGAGCGCGTGATCGGGTTCCAGAGCGTGCTACGCGAGGCCGGTCTGCCGGCGGCGCCGGTCGGGTTCGCGGACTTCGACGAGGCCCTGGCCCGGCGGCGGACTGTCGAGCTGCTGAGCCGGCCGGAGCGGCCCACCGCGCTGTTCGCCTGCAGCGACCGGATGGCGCGCGGCGCGTTCACCCAGCTGGCCGCGCTGGGCCTGCGGGTTCCCGAAGACGTCAGCGTCGTGGGCTTCGACGGCCTGCCCGAGGCGACCTGGCCGGGGGTGCGGCTGACCACCGTCCGCCAGCCCGTGAGCGAGATGGCCACCACCGGACTCGAGATCCTGCTGGGTCTGGTGGCCGGTGACTCACGGGACATCACCGGGGTGGAGGTCGCCACACGGCTTGTCGAGGGCGACACCACGGCCCGGCCCCCGGACCGCACGGGCCCGCGCGCGCCGCGAGTCGGCGGCAAGGCGATGTCGAGACACCGTCCCTCATGGTGATCAACGACCGCACCGGACGCCCCGCCAGATGGCGGCGACGCATAGGCTTCCAGGCGTCCGGATCACATCAGTGTGATGCGCGAAAAGCACACCGGCACATCACTCCCCAATACCGCCGGGCCGTCAACGGATCCGGCACCCGTCGGGCTCTCCGGCAGGAGTGACCGCACCGGCGCGCAATGGAAATCGCATCGCCAATAGCGCGATATCGACTTCGGCGCCCTACGGCACAGAGCGCCGGTGAGGCAAGTAGGCGGCGCGATTTTCGAGAATAATCGGGCCGGCCGGAAGAGTATTTCGCAGAGGCTGCTCCTGAGGGTTGACGGCTCAATGTCATGTGGATAACTTCGAGTTGCGGCCCGCCAATTCGCGTGAAATCGGCGTACGCCCGGCGAGGGTATTCGATGTCGCACAGCACCGCCCCGGCGGACACCGAACCGAGTCGCCGTGGCGTGCCACCCCCGCCCAGTTCCGTGGAGTCCGACCCGGACGTCGACATCGCATGGCGCACCCCCACACATAACCGGAGGCCCTCGTGTCACCACCCCCGCACAACCGTCGCGTGTTCCTGGGTTCGCTCGGCGCGGCCGGTGCCGCGTTCGCTCTGGGCGGTGCCCGCGACATCGCCTTCGCCCCGCCCGCGGCAGCGGCCATCCCCGGGCCGACCAGCTACTCCCCGACCTGGGAGTCCGTGGACCAACACCCGCCCGCCGCCGAGTGGTTCCAGGACGCCAAGTTCGGCATCTACTTCCACTGGGGGGCGTTCAGCGTCCCCGCCTTCGACAACGAGTGGTACCCCCGCAACATGTACGACGCGGGGTCGAGGGCCAACAACCACCACCGGTCCGTCTACGGTGATCCGGCGGCCTGGCCCTACCACAACTTCATCAACGGCGCGCGCGACCGGGCGGGAAACCTCGTGCAGTTCGCGCCGCGGCTCAGGTCCGCGGGGGGAAACTTCGACCCCAACGAGTGGGCTCAGCTGTTCGTGGACGCGGGCGCCAAGTTCGCCGGTCCCGTCGCCGAGCACCACGACGGCTTCTCGATGTGGAACAGCTCGGTCAACGAGTGGAACTCCGTCGCCAAGGGACCCCGCCTCGACCTCGTGCGGCTGCACGCGGACGCCATTCGGGCCAAGGGGCTGAAGTTCATGGTGTCGATGCACCACGCCTTCAACTTCACCGGCTTCTTCCAATGGGCCCCTCAGCAGTCCGACCCGTCCCTGCGAAAGCTGTACGGGCAACTCGACGCCGCCGCCCAGTACCAGCTGTGGTACGACAAACTCAGGGAGCTGATCGACGGCTACCAGCCGGATTTGATCTGGCAGGATTTCGACCTGTGGAGAATCCCGGAGTCGCACCGGCTGAATTTCCTGTCGTACTACTACAACCGAGCCGTGGCCTGGGACCGGGAGGTCGTCGCCACCTACAAGGACGGCTTCAACACCCGGGGTGAGGTCTTCGACTTCGAACGGGGCGGCCCCGCCGACATCCTGACGCCGTACTGGCTGACCGACGACAGCATCTCCAGCTCCAGCTGGTGCTACACGGTCGGCATCGGCTACTACTCGCTGCCCGCCATGCTCCACTCCCTGATCGATCGGGTGAGCAAGAACGGCACCATGCTGCTCAACATCGCCCCCATGGCGGACGGCACGATCCCCAGCGGCCAGCGCACCATCCTGCTCGGCATCGGCGACTACCTGCGGCGGTTCGGGGAGTCGATCTACGCCACCCGTGCGTGGAGCGACTTCGGGGAGGGGCCCACGCAGATGGGTGGGGGGTCCTTCGTCACCCCGATCGCCGGCACCAACACCGACATCAGGTTCACCCGGAACAAGGCCAACACCGTGCTGTACGCGACGGTGCTGGGCTGGCCCGGCTCGACGCTCAACATCACCACCCTCTCCGCCAACCGCGTCAACCTCGGTTCGCTCACCGCCGTCCAACTGCTCGGCCATACCCCGGGCAGCTACGTCAACCTGCCCAACCGCTCCCAGGACGGCGCCGGGTTGCACATCGCGATGCCCTCGGCCGCGGCTCCGTTCAACGCGCCGGCGTACGTGGTCAAGCTGACCTTCGCCGGGCAGATACCGTCGCTCGGCGCCCCCGCCCTCCCCGGCGGTTGGGCCCGGATCGCCAATGTCACCAGCGGCCTGGCCCTCGACAGCGGCGGCGACGTCGCCTCCGGGGCGGTTGTCAAACAGTGGAGCTGGAACGGCAGCACCAACCTCCAGTGGCAGCTGGTCGACCTCGGCACCGGCTACCACCGCCTCGTCAACCGGGCCAACGGCATGGTCGTCGACAGCTGGGGCAACACCGCCGCCGGCGCCGACGCCCGCCAGGCGACGTGGAACGGCGGCGTCAACCAGCAATGGCGCGTCGTCGGAGTCGGCAGCGTCGGCAGCGGCCGCTACCAGCTGGTCAACCGCGGTACCGGGGCGGCCCTGGACGGTCGCGGCGGCTCCGCCGCCGGAGCCACGGTGGGACTGTGGCCCGTGGACGGCAGTACCAACCTCCAGTGGACGATCACCGCGGTGTGAGGCCCTGGGTCGGGACCGCGTGCCGCTCCGCCGGGCGGGTCGACGCCCGGCGGAGCGGTGGCCATCCCGGCGTGTCCCCACCCGGAGTCGGAGCGACGGCCGGAGGAGGCACGCGAACCAGGCGATCCCAGGGGCGGCGACACCGCCGCCGGGAAGCGCGCGACGGCGGACGACTGACCGGTGCCGTCGTGGGTTGGTCATCGTCGACTCTCTCGGGTGCTGTGGCTGACTACCGTCAGCGTAAAAAGGTCTGATGTATCGGGTCAAGGGCTCGCGCCACGCCGGGGCCACTTGGTACCACTGCCGCCCAGTTGCAGTCCTGGGACACAGCTCATCGCCCCAGACGGTAACCGATACATCTGATGAAAGGTTCAGGCGCGCACGCCGTCACCCCACCACCGATTCCCGGCGCGAGCCGGAACCGCCAACTCCCCCGCTCCACCATTGCCCGGTTTGCCCCTTTTGCCCATGGGTACCTGTGGGGGCGGTCATGGAAAGGAGTGGGCATGCGAGGCTCGCACGACAGCCCCCGGCACGCCGTCGTCACCGGTGGTGCGGGGTTCCTCGGCTCCCATCTCTGCGCCGAGCTGCTCAGCCGGGGCACGGAGGTCACCTGCGTCGACGACCTGTGTACCGCCCTCCCGGAGGACGAGCGCCCCCTGTCGGACCAGCCCGGCTACACCATGCTGCGCACCGACGTCACCGAACCCTTCGAGATCGAGCGCCCGGTGGACCTCGTGCTCCACTTCGCCTCCCCGGCGTCGCCGGCGGACTACCTGCGGCTTCCCCTGCACACGCTGGAGACCGGCAGCCTGGGCACCCGCAACGCGTTGGCCCTCGCCCGCCGGCACGGCGCCCGGTTCGTCCTCGCCTCGACCTCCGAGGTGTACGGCGATCCGCTGGAGCATCCGCAGAGCGAGCGGTACTGGGGCAACGTCAACCCGGTGGGCCCGCGCAGCGTGTACGACGAGGCCAAGCGCTTCGGCGAGGCGCTGACGGTCGCCGAGGCCGAGGCCCACGGTACCGACACCGGGATCGTGCGACTGTTCAACACCTACGGGCCCCGGATGCGCGGTTACGACGGGCGGGCGGTGCCCACCTTCATCCGGCAGGCGCTGGCCGGTGAGCCGCTGACGGTCACCGGCGACGGCGGCCAGACGCGTTCGCTGACGTACGTGGACGACACGGTCGCCGGGGTGCTCGCCATGGCCGCCTCCGAGCTGCGCGGGCCGGTCAACATCGGCAACCCGACCGAGATCACCATGCTGGAGCTGGCCCGGACGGTGATCCGGCTGACCGGCTCCTCCTCGGAGATCCAGCTGATCGACCGGCCGACCGACGACCCGATGGTGCGCTGCCCCGACATCACCCTGGCCCGCGGCAAGCTCCAGTGGGAGCCGAGGGTCGACGCGGCCGACGGGCTGGCCCGCACCGTCTCCTGGTTCCGCGCCCACCAGGCACGCTGACCACGCCCCGGGTCCCCTCCCCCGCCTCTCCGCTCGCCCGCTCTTCCACCCCTCGGAGGTCCCATGCGTGTGCTCGGCATCAACGCCCTCTTCCACGACCCGGCCGCGGCCCTGGTGATCGACGGCAGGACGGTCGCCGCGGCCGAGGAGGAACGGTTCTCCCGGCGCAAACACGGCAAGCGGCCGGTGCCGTTCGCGGCCTGGGAGCTGCCGGAACGCTCGGCCGCCTGGTGCCTGAGCCAGGCCGGTCTCCGCCCCGGCGACCTGGACGCGGTGACCTACTCCTACGACCCGGCGCTGGCCACTCCGGCCGCGGACCTCGGGCTGGACGACCCCTGGGACGGGCTGCGGCAGGAGTACGCGCGGCAGGCCCCCGGCTTCCTGTGCGAGGCGCTGCCGGGGCTCGATCCCGAGCAGGTGCGGTTCGTCCCGCACCACCTCGCGCACGCCGCGTCCTCCGCCTTCGCCGCGCCGGACGCGGAGCGCTGCTCTGTGCTGGTGCTGGACGGGCGCGGCGAGTCGGCCTCCCACCTGGCGGCCCGGCGCGTCGGCGACCGTCTGGAGTCCCTGCACGCCCAGCGGCTGCCACACTCGCTCGGCCTGGTGTACGAGGAGCTGACCGAGCATCTCGGCTTCCTGCGGTCCAGCGACGAGTACAAGGTGATGGCGCTGGCCTCCTACGGGGACCGGAACCGGTTCCTGCCCGAGCTGCGCCGGTACGTGCACCCGACCGGGGACGGCGGCTTCGTGGCGGCGGGGGTGCCGTGGGCCGAGCTGTGTCCGCCGTGCCGGCCGGGCGAGGCGTGGACGCGGGACCACGCCGACCTGGCGGCCGGCGGTCAGGCGGTGCTCGAGGAGACCCTGCTCGACCTGGTGCGCTGGCTGCACGGCCGGACCCACGACGCGGTGCTGACCATGGCCGGCGGGGTGGCGTTGAACTGCGTGGCGAACTCGCGGATCGCGGCCGAGGGCCCGTTCGACCGGGTCTGGGTGCAGCCGGCCGCCGGGGACGCCGGCACCGCGCTCGGCGGTGCCCTGCTGCAGGCCGCGGTGGCCGACCCGGCGCCGACCCGGCCGGTGCCGAGCCCGGCGCTCGGTCGTGGCTGGCCGGACGCGGAGCTCGAGGCCTGGCTGAAGACGGCGGCGGTGCCGTTCGAACGGCCGCCGGACGTGGCCGCCGCGGTGGCCGGGGCGCTGGCCGAGAACGCGGTGGTGGCCTGGTTCCAGGGCCGTTCCGAGTACGGCCCACGGGCGCTCGGGCACCGCTCGCTGCTGGCCCATCCCGGCCGTTCCGGGAACCTGGAGCGGCTCAACGACATCAAGGGCCGGGAGCAGTTCCGGCCGGTGGCCCCGATGGTGCTCGCCGAGCGCGCGCCGGAGATCTTCGACGGGCCGCTGCCCAGCCCGTACATGCTCTTCGTGCACGAGGTGCGGCCGGCCTGGCGGGACCGGATCCCGGCCGTGACGCACGTGGACGGCACGGCCAGGATCCAGACCGTCGACCCGGCCGAGGAGCCGCTGGTGGCCCGGATGCTGACGGAGTTCGAGCGGGCCACCGGGCTGCCCGTGGTGGTGAACACCAGCCTCAACACGGCCGGCCGGCCGATGGTCGACGACCCCCGGGACGCGCTGGAGTGCTTCGGCTCCGCGCCGGTCGACATGCTGGCGATCGGTCCCTTCGTGGTGCGGCGGCGCGAGCTGTTCGACGGTGGGCGGAGCGGCGCGTGACGGCCGGCGGGGTTCCCGAGTACGCGGTGGTGGTGCCGACGCTCGGCCGGCCCTCGCTCGGACGGCTGCTGGCGGCGCTGGCCGAGGGCGAGGGACCGGCCCCGGCCCGCGTCGTCCTCGTCGACGACCGGCCGCCCCGGGTCCCCGAGCCGCTGGACGTCTCGGTGCCGGAGGGCCTGCGGGACCTGGTGGAGATCGTGCCGGGCGGCGGACGCGGGCCGGCGGCGGCGCGCAACGCGGGGTGGCGGCGGGTGCCGGAGCCGTGGGTGGCGTTCCTCGACGACGACGTGGTGCCGGCCCGGGACTGGCGCCGGGCGCTCGCGGCCGACCTGGCGGCCGCGGAGCCTGGCACCGGCGGGATCCAGGCGCGGATCGTGGTGCCGGCACCGAGCCACCGACGGCCGACCGACTGGGAGCGCGGCACCATGGGCCTCGCGTCGGCCAGTTGGATCACGGCCGACATGGTCTACCGGCGGGCCGCGCTACGGGACGTGGGCGGGTTCGACGAGCGCTTCCGGCGGGCCTTCCGGGAGGACGCCGACCTGGCGCTGCGGGTGCTCGAGGCCGGCTGGCTGCTGACCGTGGGCGAGCGGGTGACCACGCATCCGGTGCGGCCCGCGGGACCGTGGGCGTCGGTGCGGGCGCAGGCGGGGAACGCGGACGACGTGCTGATGGGCCGACTGCACGGCCCCGGCTGGCGGCGGCGGGCGCGCGCGCCCCGGGGCCGGTTTCCCGGGCATGTGGCGGTGACACTCGCCGGGCTCGGCGCGCTGGCGGCCCTGGCCGCCGGCCGGCCACGGGTGGCGGCGGCCGGCGCGGGTCTGTGGCTGGCCGGCACCGCCGAGTTCGCGGCGGCGCGGATCAGGCCGGGACCGCGCACGGTGGCCGAGCTGCGGCTGATGGCCGTGACCAGCGTGGCGATCCCGCCGGTGGCCGTGGCGCACTGGGTCACGGGCCTGCTGCGGCACCGCGGGGTCGGGCCGCGGCACGGGGTCCCGGCCGACATGTTTATATCGGGCATTTCGGGCAACTCGCTGGTTCATGACTGACCGCACGGCAGCCGGCGGAAGCCCCTGGCTTCTCGCCCCGGGCCCGCGGGGAGCCACGCCCCGGCCCCTCCCGTCCGGGAGCCGCTCCCGGGTCCCGGACGCCGTGCTGCTCGACCGCGACGGCACCCTGATCGAGGACGTGCCGTACAACGCCGACCCGACCCTCGTGCGGGTGCGCCCCGGGGTGCGGGCCGCGCTCGACCTGCTGCGCGCGCACGGCGTGGCGCTCGGCGTGGTCAGCAACCAGTCGGGGGTGGCCGCGGGCCGCTTCGGCCGGGCCGAGGTCGAGGCCATGCGGCACCGGATCGAGTCGCTGCTCGGTCCGCTCGGCGTCTGGGCGGTCTGCCCGCACCTGGCGGCCGACGGCTGCGGCTGCCGCAAGCCGGCACCCGGTCTGGTCACCGCGGCCTGCGCCGCGCTCGGCGTGGCGCCGGACCGCACGGTGGTGATCGGCGACATCGCCAGCGACGTCGCGGCCGCGCACGCCGCCGGAGCGCGCGGCGTGCTGGTGCCCACCGCCGCCACCAGGACCGAGGAGGTCGCCGCCGCGCCCCGGTACGCCCCCGACCTGCTCTCCGCCGTGCGGACGCTGCTGACCGGCGCGCCGCTCGTCGCGAGAGGTGCCCCGTGAACGCGCCGCTCGCCACCGGCGCCGGCGCCCACCCGCCCCGCACCCTGGTCGTCCGACTCGACAACGCGGGCGACGTCCTGCTGGCCGGGCCCGCGATCCGCGCCGCCGCGGCCGGCTCCAGCACCGTCACGCTGCTGTGCGGCCCGCTCGGCGAGGCCGCCGGCCGGCTGCTGCCGGGGGTCAACCGGGTACTGGTGTACGACGCGCCCTGGGTGCGCCTCGCGGCGCCGGAACTCGACCCGGCCGAGGTGACCTCGCTGGTGCGGCGCCTCGCCGCCGACCGGTACGACAGGGCGCTGATCCTGGCCTCCCACCACCAGAGCCCGCTGCCCGCCGCCCTGCTGCTGAAGCTGGCCGGCGTGCCCTGGGTCGCCGCCGACAGCGAGCACTACCCGGGGTCGCTGCTCCAACTGCGCCACCAGCGGGCGCCCTACCGGCACGAGGCCGCCGCCGCGCTCGAACTCACCGAGGCGGCCGGCTTCCGGCTGCCCGACGGCGACGGCGGGGAGCTGCGGGTGCGCCGGCCGCCCGACACCACCGGCCTCACCGGTGCCGGCCCCTACCTGGTGGTGCACCCCGGCGCCTCGGTGCCCTCCCGGACCTGGAGCGCCGAACGGGCGGCCCGGGCCGTCGCCGCGCTCGGCGCGGCGGGCCACCGGGTCGTGGTGACCGGCGGCCCCGACGAGGCCGGGCTGACCCGGCGGGTGGCCGGCCGGCACGCCCTCGACCTGGGCGGCAGGACCGAACTGCCGGAGCTGGCCGGCGTGTTGCGCCAGGCCCGGCTGGTCGTCGTCGGCAACACAGGGCCCGCCCACCTGGCCGCGGCCGTGCGCACCCCGGTGATCAGCCTCTTCTCCCCGGTGGTGAGCGCCGACCGCTGGCTGCCGTACCAGGTGCCCCACCTGCTCCTCGGCCAGCAGGACTCGCCCTGCGCCGGCACCCGGGCCAGGGAGTGCCCGGTGCCCGGCCATCCGTGCCTGGACTCCATCACCGACGAGGAGGTCCTGGCCGCCGTGGCACGGCTCACCGTCAGTGGGCCCCCCTGCGACTCGCTCGGACGAAAGGCGCGGACATGAACATCCTCCTCTGGCACGTCCACGGCTCGTGGACGACGGCGTTCGTGCAGGGCAACCACACCTACCTGCTGCCGGTGCTCCCCGACCGCGGCCCCGACGGGCTCGGCCGGGCGCGCAGCTGGACCTGGCCCGACTCGGTCGTGGAGCTCCCGCCGTGGCGGCTGCGCGACGAACCGGTGGACGTGGTGGTGCTGCAACGCCCCCACGAGGCCGAGCTGGCCGAGCGGTGGCTCGGCGGCCGGCGCCCGGGGCGCGACCTGCCGGCCGTGTACCTGGAGCACAACGCGCCGGACGGCCGGGTGCCGCTCACCCGGCACCCGGTGGCCGACCGGGACGACGTGACGCTGGTCCACGTCACCCACTTCAACCGGCTGTTCTGGGACAACGGCGGCACCCGCACCGCGGTCGTCGAGCACGGCGTGGTCGACCCCGGGCACCGCTGGACCGGCGAGTTGCAGCGGGCCGCCGTCGTCGTCAACGAGCCGCTGCGGCGCGGCCGGGTCACCGGCACCGACCTGCTGCCCGCGCTGGCCGACGCCGTGCCGCTCGACGTGTTCGGCATGGGCACCGCCGAACTGCCGGCCGCCATCGGCGCGCCGCCCGACCGCTGCCGGGCGTGGGAGCTGCCGCAGGAGGCGATGCACGGCGAACTGGCCCGCCGCCGGCTCTACCTGCACCCGGTGCGCTGGACCTCGCTCGGGCTCTCCCTGATCGAGGCCATGCACCTGGGCATGCCGGTGGTCGCGCTGGCCACCACCGAGGCCGTGGAGGCGGTACCCCGCGAGGCCGGGGTGCTCTCCACCAGGCCCGAGGCGCTGGCCGAGGCCGCCGAGCACTTCACGCGCGACCCGGAGGCGGCGCGCCGCGCCGGGGACGCGGCCCGGCAGGCGGCGCTGTCGCGGTACGGGCTCAAGCGCTTCCTCGGCGACTGGGACCGGCTGCTGGAAGAGGTGATCCGCTGATGGCCAGAGCAGGACGGGAGCGGGGCGACCGACTCGACGTCGCGCTGGTCTCCGAGCACGCCAGCCCGCTGGCGGCGCTCGGCGGCGCGGACGCCGGCGGGCAGAACGTGCACGTGGCACAGCTGGCCCGGGGCCTGGCGGCGCGCGGCCACCGGGTGACCGTCTACACCCGCCGGGACGCGAGCGCGCTGCCGGCGACCGTGCGGCTCGGCCACGGCATCGAGGTGCGGCACGTGCCCGCCGGCCCGGCCGGACCCGTGCCGAAGGACGAACTGCTGCCCCACATGCCGGAGTTCAGCGAGCGGCTGGAACGTGAGTGGCTGCGGCGGCCGCCCGACGTGGCGCACTCGCACTTCTGGATGTCGGGCCTGGCCACCTGGTGGGCGACCCGGGCGCTCGGCATCCCCTTCGCGCACACCTTCCACGCCCTCGGCAGCGTCAAGCGCCGACACCAGGGGGCCGCCGACACCAGCCCGCCGGGCCGCGTCGACTGGGAACGGCAGGTCGGCAACGGCTGCGACGTCACCGTGGCCACCTGCCGGGACGAGGTGGCCGAGCTGACGGCGCTCGGCGTGCCGGCCGACCGGGTGCGGGTCGTGCCCTGCGGCGTCGACCCCGACTGGTTCGCGCCGGCGACCGGCGCCGAGGCTGCCGCGCCGGACCGGCGGGAGCGCCACCGGCTGCTGCAGCTCGGCCGCCTCGTGCGGCGCAAGGGCGCCGAGGTCTCGATCGAGGCCCTGGCCGGGATCCCGGACGCCGAGCTGGTCGTCGCGGGCGGCGAGGCCGGCACCGCGGTGGCGGACGACCCGGAGGTGCGGCGGTTGCGGCGGGTCGCGGCGCGGCGCGGCGTGGCAGACCGGGTGCGGTTCACCGGCGCCGTGCCGCGCCCCGAGGTGCCGGCGCTGATCAGGAGCGCCGACGTGGTGCTCTGCCCCGCCTACTACGAGCCGTTCGGCATCGTGCCGCTGGAGGCCATGGCCTGCGGCGTGCCGGTGGTGGCCAGCGCCGTCGGCGGGCAGCGGGACACGGTGGCCGACCCGGCGACCGGGCGTCTGGTGCCGCCGGGCGACCCGGCCGCCCTCGCGGCGGCGGTCGGCGGACTGCTCGCCGACCCGACGGAGCGCGCCGCCAGCGGGGCGGCCGGCCGGCGGCGAGTGCTCACCCGGTACCGCTGGGCCTCGGTGGCGGAGGCGACCGAGGCGATCTACCAGAGCCTCCACGGTCGCCACCCGGCGGTGGTCGGGGACCGGGTGTGAGCGCCGGGCCCCAGGGGCGGCGGCCCACTGCGGGAACCGGCGCCCGGACGTCGACCGAGAGGAAGGAGCACCCGTGAGCGACGAACGCGCGGCCCCCCAGCCGCACACGACGACGGCGCGCCCGAGTCGCCGCACGGCCGGAGACGCGAGGCTGAGGGCACCCGTGAGCTCATCAGCCACCGCGCGTGCGCACTGCGAGTCGCTGCGGCGTGCGCTGCGGCACTTCCAGGGCGATCAGGAGGCGGGCCTCGCCGAGGCCACCGAGTGGGGCCGCCGACTCGCGGTCGTCCTCACCTCGGGCGGCCGGCTGCTCGCCGCGGGCAACGGCGGCAGCGCGGCCCAGGCCCAGCACCTGACCGCCGAGTTCGTCGGCCGGTACGCCGGGGAGCGCGGGCCCTACTCGGCCATCGCCCTGCACGCGGAGACCTCGGCCGTGACCGCCATCGGCAACGACTACGGCTTCGACGAGGTGTTCGCCCGGCAGATCGCCGCGCACGGCCGCCCCGGCGACGTGTTGGTGCTGCTGTCCACCTCGGGCCGCAGCGACAACCTGCTGGACGCGGCGACCGCCGCCCGGGCGGCCGGGGTGCGGGTGTGGGCGATGACCGGGCCCCGGCCCAACCCGCTGGCGGCCCAGGCCGACTCGGTGGTCTGCGTCGAGACCCCCTCCCCCGCCACCGTGCAGGAGATGCACCTGCTGGCACTGCACCTGGTGTGCGAGGCGTTCGACGAGGAACTGGCGGCGGCCGACCGCGCCGGGACCGTGCCCGCCGCCGTGCTCACGAAGGAGAGCTCATGAGCGGACGGCCGATCGTCGTGGTGGGGGACGTGCTGCTCGACCGGGACGTCACCGGCGAGGCCGGCCGTCTCGCGCCGGACGCCCCGGTGCCCGTGGTGGACGTGGCGTCCGAGCGGTGCCGGCCGGGCGGCGCCGGGCTCGCCGCCGCGCTCGCGGCACGCGACGGCCGTGAGGTGGTCCTGGTGACCGCGCTCGGCCGGGACGAGGCGAGCGAGACGGTGCGCGCGCTGCTCCCCGCCGGGGTGCGGCTCGCCGAACTGCCACTCGACGGCACGCTGCCGGTCAAGTGCCGGGTGCTGGCCGGGGACCGCCCGCTGATGCGGATGGACCACGGCGGCGGCACCCCGGGGCCGCCGGGCCGCGCGGTGCTGGCGGCGCTCGACGAGGCCGGCGCGGTGCTGGTGGCCGACTACGGGCTCGGCACGGCGACCGCGGTGCGCGCCGCGCTGCTCCGGGCCGCCGGGCGGGTGCCCGTGGTCTGGGACCCCCACCCGCGCGGCGAGCCACCGGTCGCCGGGGTGCGCATGGCGACGCCCAACGAGCGCGAGGCCCGCTGGTTCCTCAGGCACCACCGGGCGGCCGCCGAGGGAGCCGTCGAGGACGCCGACGACTCGCTGCGCGCGCACAGCCGGCGCGGCTCGCTGCTGGCGGAGCACTGGCAGTCGCTCTCGGTGACCGTGACGTTGGGCGAGCGCGGCGCCGTCCTGGCCCGCGCGCACTGCGACGACCCGCTGTACCTCCCGGTCGACGCGTGCGGGGAGGGCGACCCGTGCGGGGCCGGCGACTGCTTCGCGGCGACGGCCACCACGGTGTTCGCGGACGGCGGCCTGCCGCCCGAGGCCGCCGATCTCGCGACCCAGGCCGCCGCGGCCTTCGTCACCCAGGACGGCGCCCGCCGCGGGTTCTGGTACAGCGAGAGCCGCCCCGCGGCCGGGCCCGGGCCGGACGGCGCGCGGGTCGACAAGCCGCGGCGTCTCGACGAGATCACCGCCCTCGCCGACCGGGTGCGGGCACGGGGCGGGACGGTGGTGGCGGCGGGCGGCTGCTTCGACCTGCTGCACGCCGGCCACGTGCAGTTCCTGGAGAACGCGCGCCGCACCGGCGACCTGCTGATCGTGTGCGTCAACTCGGACGCCTCGGTGCGCCGGCTCAAGGGCCCGGGCCGCCCGCTGAACCACGCCGCCGACCGGATCCGGGTGCTCGCCGGGCTCGGCTGCGTGGACGCGGTGGCGGAGTTCGACGAGGACACCCCGCAGCGGTTGCTGCGGGCACTGCGGCCCGACATCTGGGTCAAGGGCGGCGACTACAGCGTCCGTGACCTGCCGGAGGCGGCCGAGCTGCGCGAGTGGAACGGTCAGACCCTGGTGCTGCCCTATCTGGACGGCCGCTCCACGACCGACCTCGCCCGACGGGCCGCCCGCTGCCGGTCATGACCGGCCAACGGCCGGACCGCGTCCTGGTGTTGCGGGCGCTCGGCCTCGGCGACCTGCTGACGGCCGTGCCCGCGCTGCACGCGCTGCGACACGCCTTCCCCGACCACCGGCTGACGCTGGCGGCCCCGGCCACGCTGACCGGCGCGGCCGCCGCCACCGGCGCCGTCGACGAGCTGCTGCCGACGGAGGCGGCCGGCCGCGGCGTGCCACGCGCCGTCCCCTGGCGCGGCCCGCCGCCACGCATCGCCGTCGACCTGCACGGCTGCGGGCCGCTGAGCGTCGAGCCGCTGGCGGCGCTGCGCCCCGGGCGGCTGATCGGCTACGCCCGACCCCCGGGTCCCGCGTGGCGGGCGTGGGAGCACGAGCGGGACCGCTGGTGCCGGCTGCTCGGCTGGCACGGGGTGCCCGCGGACGCGTCCCGGGTGGGCATCGCCGCGCCCCGGACGCCGTCTCCGGCGCCCGGGGCCGTGGTGCTGCATCCGGGTGCCGAGGCGGGGGCGCGGCGCTGGCCGGCGGAGCGGTTCGCGGCGGTGGCCGCCGCCCTGGCGCCGCGCCGGGTGGTGGTGACCGCAGGTCCTGGCGAGGAGCGGTTGGCCCGGCGGGTGGCGGCGCTGGCCGGGCTGCCGCCCGGCGCGGTGCTGACCGGGCTCTCCTTCGACGGGCTTTCGGCGCTGGTCGCCGGGGCCGCGGCGGTGCTGGTCGGCGACACCGGCGTGGCGCATCTGGCGACCGCGCACGGCACCCCTTCCGTGGTCCTCTTCGGGCCCGTCTCGCCCCGGTTGTGGGGGCCGCCCCCGTTGCCCCGTCACCGGGCGCTGTGGTGTCCGGGGCCGGAGCGGGGACCCCGGGTCGGGGATCCGCACGGCGCCCGTCCCGACCCGAGGCTGCTGCGCGTCGGCGCGCGCCAGGCGGTGGCCGCGCTGGAGGACGTGCTGGCCGCCGGCGCCCGGGGTCAGCCGATGTAGCGCCGCGCCTTCGAGGTGCGCTGGGCCTCCTCGAGCAGCGTCAGGCGGTGGTCCACCTCGGCCGGCAGCGGCCGACGCTCCCGCAGCACCCAGGGGACGCCGGCGGCGGCCCGGGCCAGGGCCCGGGCGGTGGTGAGGTCCCGCGGCACCGAGCCGAGGAGCGCCGCGGTGCGGCGCAGCGCCGACCGCGGGGTGCGGCGCAGCCAGGTGAACCACAGGGTGTTGCGGATGCCGTCGGCGCGGCGGCGGCTCGGGTCGCGCAGCGTGGACGGGCGGTGGTGCAGCAGCATCTCCTCATCGAAGACCAGCCACCAGCCGGCCGCCATCAGGTCGGCGGCCAGCAGCTCCTCCTCGCCGCCCAGCCAGAGCCGGGGCGAGAAGCCACCGGCCCGCCGGAACGGCTCGGCGCGCAGCACGCTGGCCCCGGCGAGGAACGAGCCGAGGGCCGGCCCGGGCAGCCCCGCGGGGCGCGGCAGCGGCGATCCGCGCAGTTCCTCGACGATCGGGTCCTCGTGCCCGGCGGGCTCGACCACGATCCGGGCCGTGACCGTGGCGACCTCGGGGTGCGCGTCGAGCAGGTCGACGGCCCGCCGCAGCGAGCCCGGCTCCCACCAGGTGTCGTCGTCGCAGAAGGCGATGTAGGGGGTGGTGACGTGGCGGGCGCCGAGGTTGCGGCCCACGGCGCCCAGGTTTCCGCCGGGGCGCAGCAGGGTGACCTCGGGGTGCCGGTGGGCCACCGCCTGGGCGGTGCCGTCCGTGCTGCCGTTGTCGACCACGACGACCGGCGGCCGCTCCGGCAGTTCGGCGAGCCGGTCCAGGGTGTGCAGCAGCTCGCGGCGCCGGTTGTGGGTGATCACCAGCACGGTGACCCGGGGCTCAGCGGGTGGGGTCACGGGTCAGCTCCAGGTGGCGGACGGCGGCCTCCACGGCCGCCGGCAGCGGGCGCCTGGCGACGAGCGCGGCGGGCAGCCTGGGCAGCAGCTGGCCCAGGGCGCGGCGGGCTTCGCCGTCACCCAGGGCCAGCCGCGCCAGCCGGCAGGTGTGGGCGAGGGCCACTGGCAGCGGTCGGCGCAGCCAGGCGGTGAGCGCCTCGTTGCGGTGGATCACCGTCGCGCGGCCGGGCCGGGGCCCGGGGTCGGGCCCGTGCACGGCGACGACGCGCGGGTCGTGGCAGAGGACCCAGCCGGCGGCGGCCAGGTCGTACGCCAGCAGGGTCTCCTCCGCGCCGAAGAACAGCAGCGGGTGGAAGCCGCCGGCCGCCAGGAAGGCGCTGCGCCGCACCACGGCGGCGCAGCCGAGGAAGCCGAGCACGGAGGGTCCGGGCAGCCCCGCGAGCCCGGGCAGTGGGGAGCCGGCGAGCAGCTCGTTCAGCGGGTCGGGGGCGCCGTCCGGTGCCACCCGGGTGTGGGCGGCGACCAGGCCGACGCGGGGGTCGGCGTCGAGCAGTTCGACGGCGCGGGCCAGCGAGCCCGGCTCCCACCAGGAGTCGTCGTCGCTGAAGGCCACGTAGGGCCCGGGTGCGGCCGCCACCCCCTCGTTGCGGGCCAGCGCCCCCCGGTTGGCGGGCAGGCCGAGGGTCCACACGGTGGGGAAGCGCTCGGCCAGCATGCGTCGGGTGCCGTCGGTCGAGGCGTTGTCCACGACGAGGATCAGCGGGTTCTCCGGTAGCTCGCCGAGCCGCCGCAGGGTGCCCGCGAGCCGGTCGCACCGGTCGCGGGTGGCGATGACCACGGTCAGGGCGCTGTCCGGCACGCCGCCCGGGTGCCCGGGCGCCCTCGGCTCAAACCAGGGCCGAGCCGGCCTGGGCGGTGAAGCGCAGCGGGAAGTGGTTGAGGGTGGCCGGGATCGGCTCCCCGACGCGCGGCCGGACGGGCGAGTCGAGGCGGTAGCTGTGGTCCTCGAGCAGGGCCGCCAGCCAGGTGGAGGCGGTCAGCAGCACCAGGTTCTCGCCCGGGCAGCGCGCCGGCCCGGCGCTGAACGGGGCCAGGGCAGGGTCACGTTCCGCCCGGCCGTCGAGCCAGATCTCGGGCTCGAACTCGTCCCCGTAGGGGCCGGCGACCTCGACGCGGTGGAAGTAGGGGGTGTGAGCGACGAAGGCGGTGCCGGCCGGCACCAGGGCGCCGCGCCACACCGTGTCGAGGGTGGACTCGCGCAGCAGCAGCGGGGTCGTGGGCCAGAGCCGCACCGCGTCGAGCACGCAGGCCCGCAGGTAGCGCAGCGGGTGCGGCCGCGACAGGTCGGCGCCGGCGAACTCGGCGCGCGACTTGGCGAGCCGCCCAGGGTGCCCGGTCAGCAGTGCCAGGGTGCGCAGGGTGGCGGCGCCGGCGGCGTCGAAGGCGAACAGCCAGTGCGGCACCTGGCCCACCGGGTCGGTGCCCGGGGCGACGTCGAGCCCGTGCAGCCGGCCGACCAGGGTGTCGTCGCCCGCCTGGGCCGCGTAGCGGCGCAGCCTGCGGAGGAACTCGGCGCGGGTTCTGCGGCGGGTGGGCCGCAGCAGCGACCAGTTGGCGGCGGTCCGCAGGCCGGCGAGCGAGTCGGTGATGCGGCGGTCGGCGCGGGCGGCGTCGCCCAGCACGAGCCGGCGCACCGAGCGCCACCAGCCGGCGGCGAAGACGTCCCAGGTCAGGCCGGTGGCCTCGGCCCGCTTGCGCACCGTGGCCGCCTCCTCGCGGATCCGCCGCACGGCGGCGGGCGCGATGTCGTGCAGCGGCCGCTCAGTCTCCAGGGCCAGCTCGTTGACCCGCCGCCGCTCCCGACGCTCGGGGCCGACGCTGATCAGCGAGCCGTGCGGCTGGAACTGCTCCAGCGCCCGTCGCTTCTCCAGCACGGCCGGGGTGAACGGCTCCGGACTCTCGCTCAGCACTCGCGCCAGGTCGTCCGGGTCGAGCAGCAGGGCCATGGACCGGCCGGTTACCCGCAGCCCGAGCGGCCCGCGCCCGTAGCGCACGCGCAGCTCGCGGAGCGTGTCGACGGCGGCCTGGTCGGCCCGCAGCCGCTCGGCGAGCGCCATGACGGACGGGCGGCGCTGGACCAGCCCCTCGGCGACGGCGGGCAGCAGCACCCGCGCCACCACCCGCGCCTGGTCGGCGGGCCTGAGCCCGGGCAACGTGGTGGTTTCCGTGGTGGTCATGCGGCCCTCCCGGATGCCGAAACGAGTCAGGCGGGCCCACGGGCCCGCCCTTCGAGTCTGGGCCCACCCCGCCCGCGCCACATCTCGAAAGCCGCGCCGTGCCGGGTCAACGACGGCCCGGGTCGCGCGCCGGCCGGCGGCGGTAGGTTGCCGGCATGAGGCGGGCGTGGGTGGCGGCGGTGCTGGCGGTGGCGGCGGTGTTAGCGGTGTTGGCGGTGATTTCGGTGTTGGGGTTGCTGGCGGTGTTGGCCGGGGCGGGCGGTGGGGCGGAGAGCGGCGAGGGTGGGGGTGGGGACGTGCTGGTGGTGCGGGTGTCCGGCGGGATCGCGGGGGTGGACGACGTGATCACGGTCGCGGCGGACGGCGCGGTCACCGTCGAGCGGCGCGGCGGCGTGGAGGAGCGGCGGCTGGGTGAGGAGGAGCTGGCCGAGCTGACGGCGCTGCTCGCGGGGCCGGAGTTCGCGGCGCTGCCCAGGGATGTCACGGGCTCGCCGGTGGCGGACGCCTTCGGCTACGAGTTCCGGTACGGCGGGCGCGCCGTGCGCGCCGACGACACCAGTCTGGTGCCGCCGTTGGACGAGATCCTCGCCCTGATCCGCTTCTGACGCGGACGACAGGACCCCCGGCGGGGGGCGGCGGCCGGTGATCGGAGGGACCGCGCGGCCACCAGGAAACCCCGGTCGGCTCCGGCGGCCTGGTGTGACGGGCGGGAAGCCGCTACCGTCCGGCGAGGCGTGACGCTCTCGCAGATCCGGCCCGTCCCGTTCCACCAACTCCGGCTCTGGACACGCCAGTTCCCGAGGAATCACCCCCCATCGCCTTTGGAGCACAGATGCAAAGACGACGCTGGGCGAGTGCGCTTCTCCTCGCCCTGTCGCTACCCCTGCTCGGAGTGCCCGCCGAGGCCGACTCCCCCGCGGAGCCGGCCGCCTCGGCGGCGGTGCCGCTCGAGGAGGTCACCGCGAGCGCCACCCAGGTCGCCTTCGGGCTGCGGCGCCCCGTCGCCATCGCCGCGCCGGACGACGGCACCGACCGCCTGTTCATCGTGGAGAAGCGCGGCACGGTCCGCGTCTACCACCCGGACACCGGCCTCGCGGCCACCCCGCTGATCGACCTCACCGCGACGGTCGACGAGTCGGGCAACGAACGCGGGCTGCTCGGCATCGCCCTCGCGCCCGACTTCAACGCGAGCCGGGAGCTCTACCTGGCGTACACCGCGCTCCCCGACGGCGCGGTGACGCTGGGCAGGTACGACCTCGACGACGCGAGCCTCACCCCCCTGCTGTCGCAGGAGCACGCCGAGTACAGCAACCACAACGGCGGGCAGATCGCCTTCGGGCCCGACGGCTACCTCTACTTCGGCATCGGCGACGGCGGCGGCTCGGGCGACCCGTACGACAGCGGGCAGCGCCTCGACACGCTGCTCGGCAAGATCCTGCGCCTGGACGTGAGCCGTTCCTGCGGCTCCCTCCCCTACTGCGTGCCCGCCGACAACCCGTACGTGGGGGTGGCCGGGGCCCGTTCGGAGATCTGGATCAGCGGGGTGCGCAACCCGTGGCGGTTCTCCGTCGACCAGGCCGACGGCTCGCTGTGGATCGGCGACGTCGGGCAGGGCAGGTGGGAGGAGATCGACCACCTGGAGGCCGGCGAGCAGGCCGGGGTGAACCTGGGCTGGTCCTGCTACGAGGGCTTCGAGGTGTTCGACGAGGCCCAGTGCGAGCCCGGCGCCGACTACACCGAGCCGGTCTTCACCTACTCGCCCTACACCGGCGGCTGCGCGGTGATCGGCGGCCGCGTCTACCGGGGTGAGCAGTACGCGGACCTGGTGGGCGGCACCTACATCGCCACCGACTACTGCTCGTCCACGGTGTGGGCGCTGCGCGAGGACGGCTCCGGCGGCTACCAGCAGGCCGAGATCGGCGAGTTCCCGACCCAGGTGACGGCCGTCGGTGAGACGGCGGACGGCGAGTTCTACGTCGTCAACGACCTGCCGGGCGGCCTGCACCGGGTGGAGTTCGAGCGCACGGGTCCGGCCTGCCGGGTCGCGTACGACGTCACCTCCTGGGGCACCGGGCTGACCGTCGACATCACCCTCACCAACACCGGCACGACGCCGATCGACGGCTGGCGGCTCGAGTTCCCACTGCCGCTCGGGCAGACCATCGTCTCCGACTGGAACACCGACCTGAGCCAGTTCGGCGACGTCGTCAGGGCCAACAGCGCCACGCACAACGCCTCGATCGCGCCCGGCGCGAGCATCACCCTCGGCTATCTCGCCAACCACACGGGCGACGCCTCGCCACCCGCGCGGGTCACCCTCAACGACCGGGCCTGCGCCGTCACGCGCTGACCCGGTGGGCCCGCCGCGTCACGCGACGCGGCGGGCCAGGGCCGGGGCCGGCTCCCCCGCCGCGGCGGGGTGGAAGATCCCGGCCAGCGCCTCGACGCCGTCGACCAGACGGGGCCCCGGGCGGGCGAAGGAGGCGTTGGCGTCCACCGCCCACAGCGGGAGCCCTGGCGGCAGCCGGTCGGCCACCGCGGCGGCCAGCCGGGCCGACTCGTCGAGGCCGAAGCCGCACGGCGCGCACACCAGCACCTCGGCGCCGGCGGCGGCCACCTCGGCCCAGCCGGTGCGGAAGGACTCGGTGCCGGAGCTGCCGAGCACGCAGCGGCCGCCGGCGGCCTCGACCATGTCGGGCACCCAGTGCCCGGGCGCGAACGGCGGGTCCGTCCACTCCAGCAGCAGCGCCGGCACCGGCTCCCGGCCGGCGACCCGGGAGCGCACCGCGGCCAGCCGCCCCGACAACTCGGCGACCAGCCGTTCGGCCCGGTCCCGGGCGCCGGTGGCGGCCCCGATGGTCACGATCGACTCCAGCACCTCGGGCAGGGTGTGCGGGTCGACGGTCAGCACGTCGGCGCGGCAGGCGAGGAAGTCCAGCGCGTCGTGGACGGTGGAGACGTCGACCGCGCACACCGCGCACAGGTCCTGGGTGACCACCAGGTCGGCCCCGAGGCCGGCCAGCGCGCCGTGGTCCAGGTGGTAGAGGTCCTCGCCGGCCGCCATCCGCTCGCTCACCACCCGGTCGATCTCACCCGGCGGCAGCCCCTCGGGCAGCGCGCTGGTGGAGACGACACGTCGGGTGCGGGCCACCGGCGGGTGGTCGCACTCGAAGGTGACGCCGACGACGTCGTCGCCGGCGCCGACCGCGAAGAGGATCTCCGTGGCCGAGGGCAGGAGGGAGACGATCCGCATCCCCCCACCGTACGTGCGGCGGGACGGGGGGTCAGCCGTCCTGGCGGGGCAGCCCCGGCGGGTTGATCTCCGACTCCTCGACCGCCTCGTCGGCCAGGCCCCAGCGGTCGAGCACCTGGGCGTAGGTGCCGTTGTCGATCACCTCGTTGAGGGCGGCGGCCAGGGCCTCGACCAGTCCGTTGTCCTTCCTGGTGGTGGCGGCGATCTCGCCCTGGATCTCGTCGCCGCCTCCGGAGACGGTGCCGATGATCTCGGTCTCGCCGCTGACCCGGGAGTGGTAGGCGGCGCTCGGGTTCGGCCCGAGGTAGGCGTCGAGGCGTCCCGAGGAGAGCGCCAGGTAGTAGTCGGTGGGGGTCTGGTAGTAGGCGATGTCGGTGGCTTCGAGCCCGGCGGCCTCGTTCTGCTCGCTCCAGGAGATCAGGATCTCCTCCTGGTTGGTGCCCGAGCCGACGCCGATGCGCCGGCCGGCCACGTCCTCCGGCCCCTCCACCCTCCAGTCGGCGCCGGCCGGGGCCTCGAAGGCCACGTTGTCGAGCCGGTAGGTCGCGAAGTCGTACTTGTCCTTGCGCTCCTCGGTGACCGTGATGTTGCTGAAGCCGGCGTCGTAACGGCCGCTGTCCAGGCCGACGAAGATGTTCGCCCAGTCCACGGTCGACTGGCGCAGTTCGAGGCCGAGCACGTCGGCGACCAGGCTGGCGATGTCGGTCTCGACGCCGATCACCGTCTCGTCGTCGGTGGCGTAGAAGTTCAACGGCGGTGTGGCGCCGACCGAGTTGACGACCTCCAGGGTGCCGCGGTCGCGGATCTCGGCGGGGACGAGGGCCGCGATGTCCGGCACCTCGTCGGTGCGGATCCGGTCCTGGTCAGGGCTGGTGTTGACCTCGGCGGCGCGGTCGGAGCGGCCCGGGTCCTGGGCAGCCTCCTCCTCCGGCTCGCCGCAGGCAGCGAGGGAGAGGGCGAGGGCGGTGGCGGCGAGGGCGGTGGCCAGGCGGCGGGTGGGCGGCATGCGCGGTTTCCTTCCGCTGAGGGGCGACGGGGCGGGGGCAGTGGAGCTGGGTGTCAGAGCACCCGGGACAGGAAGGCGCGGGTCCGCTCGTGCCGTGGGCGGTCCAACACCTCGTGGGGCGGGCCCTGTTCGACGATCCGGCCCTCGTCCATGAAGACCACGGTGTCGGCTACCTCGCGGGCGAAGCCGACCTCGTGGGTGACGACGATCATGGTGGTGCCGGTCTCGGCGAGGCTCCGGATCACGGCGAGCACCTCGCCGACGAGTTCGGGGTCGAGCGCGGAGGTCGGCTCGTCGAAGAGCAGCACCTTCGGTTCGAGCGCGAGCGCGCGGGCGATCGCCACCCGCTGCTGCTGCCCGCCGGAGAGCTGGCGCGGGTAGCTGGCGGCCCGGTCGCGGAGGCCGACGCGGGCCAGCAGCGCCAGCGCCTGGGCCTCGGCCGCCGGCCGGCTCCTGCGGCGGGTGGCGATCGGGGCCTCGGTGACGTTCTCCAGCACGGTCAGGTGCGGGAAGAGGTGGAAGTTCTGGAAGACGAAGCCGATGTGCGCGCGCTGCCGCAGCACGTCGCGCTCCTTCAGCTCGCGCAGCGTCCGGCCGGCGCGGCGGTAGCCGATCAGTTCGCCGTCGATCCGCACGGAGCCGCGGTCGAGCCGCTCCAGGTGGTTGATGCCGCGCAGCAGTGTGGACTTGCCGGACCCCGAGGGGCCGAGGACGACGGTCACCTCGCCGGCCCCGACGCGCAGGTCGACCCCGCGTAACACGTGGAGCTGCCCGAACCACTTGTGGACGCCCCGCACGTCGACCATCGCCACGGGGGCGCTCATCCGGCACCACCCCGCTCGGCGAGCTGCCGGCGGCGGCCCGGCGCGGTGGCGCGGAGCTCGTCGAGCCGCGCCCGCAGCCGCCGCAGCGGGCCGGGCGTGGGCTCGCGTTCGGCGCCGCGCGCGAAGCGCCGTTCGACGTGGTACTGCGCGACGGAGAGCAGCGTGGTCAGGACGATGTACCAGACGGTGGCGACCATCAGCAGCGGCACCACCCGCCCGTTGCGGCCGTAGATGACCTGCACCTGGTAGAAGAGTTCGCCGATCGCCATCACCGAGACGATGGAGGTGCCCTTGAACAGCGAGATGATCTCGTTGGCCGCGTTGGGCAGGATGCTCCGCATCGCCTGCGGCAGCACGACGCGCCGCAGCTGTCTGAGTCGGGGGATGCCGAGCGCCGCGGCGGCCTCCCGCTGTCCGGGGTCCACGGCGAGCACGCCGCCGCGGACGATCTCGGCGGCGTAGGCGGCCTGGTGGAGGGCGAGGCCGATGACGGCGGCGGTGGTCGCGCCGATCAGGTCCATCGTCTCGACCCGCCACAGCACCGGGCCGAACGGGATGCCGAAGCCCAACTCCCGGTAGAGGTAGGCGAGGTTGAACCAGAAGAGCAGTTGGACGATCAGCGGGATGGAGCGGAAGGCCCAGACGTAGGTCCACGCGACGGTGCGCAGCACCACGCTGTGGGACAGCCGCATCAGGCCGATGACGACGCCGAGGGCGAAGCCCAGGGCGGTGCCGTACACGGTGAGTTGGACGGTCAGCCAGACGGCGCCCACGACGCTGTCGGCCAGCAGGTAGTCGAAGAACACCGGCCAGTCCCAGCCCGGGTTGGTGACGAGCCCGTGGGCGAACTGGGCCAGCAGGACCAGGACGGCGAGCCCGGCGAGCCAGCGGAGGTGGTGTCGGGCCGGCACGATCCGCAGCGTGCTCAGGTCGTCGTCGAGGTCCGGGTCGGGGCGGGCGGTGCCGGGGGGCGCGAGGTCCATGTCGGCGTCTCCGGTCGCTTGGGCGTACGGGGAGATGGCGGCGGCAGGTGCTTCTCGAACGCCAGGGGGCCGATGGTCTCGGGGTCGGCCTCGGTGTCGAAGAGCGGGGTGTAGTCGCTGGCCAGGTAGAGGCCGCGCGCCTCGGGTTGGCGCGGCCCGGTGGTGAGGAAGATCCGGCGGTAGCCGTGCGCGGCGGCCGCCCGCTCCAGTTCGTGGACGACGCGCCTGGCGAGGCCGCGCCTGCGGTGCGCCGAGTGGGTCCAGATCCGCTTGAGTTCGGCCGTGGCCGGGTCGTACCTGCGGTAGGCGCCGCCCGCCACGGCCGCGCCGTCCCGCAGCAGGAGCAGCAGCAGGCCGTGCGGCGGCGCGAACTCCTCCTCCGGGTAGCGGGACATCTCGTCGGCGGCGCCGCCGCCGTACCGGGTGCGGTACTCGTGCTCAAGTTCGGTGAGCAGCGGCCGGGTGAGCGGGTCGGAGACGCGGGCGCGGACGACGGCGAGGCCGTCGTCCCGGCCGGGCGTGCGCGTCCCGTGGTTCGTCGACGTCACGGCTGAGTTCTCGCTTCCTGTTCCGAGGGAGCGGTGGCTGGCGTGCGCGGGGCACGGCCCGGCGCCGGCGGGGCGCGGGGCGCGGAACGGGAACTCAGCTACAGAGACAGCTGGCGGAACGGCTCAGGTCGATCGGGAGGCACCGGACCAACGGCGGTGCGAGAACGGGTCCGTGCACGGCCGTACCCCCTCACCCGAGAGCCGGAAGGCGACGCCACCCGGCGGGCGTGGCCGGGTGGAACGAACGTGAAGCTAACAAAGGCGGTTCGGGCTTGTCCACGGCCTCGGCGAACCGTCCATGCCCCCGCCACACGCCCGCAACAACCGGGGCGCGCGCGGGGCGTTCGGCGTGCTTTCCGGGCTACGCGTCACGCGCCCCAGTAGCCGGGGGACTCCTGCCCGGCGGGCAGCGCGCCCTGGGCGGGGACGGGCGCCGGCACGTACCAGTCACTGCCGTAGAGGACCTGGCACATGCCAGTGAGCAGCCGGGCCACGTCGGCCTGCGGGCGGACCACGAGGCGGAGGTAGGAACTGCTGCTGTGCAGCTTGTTGCCGCACTCGCGGACCAGCACGCCGTGTTCGGCGAGCAGCCGGTCGCGCAGCAGCGCGCCGTCGACGCCCTCGGGGAGCTTCACCAGGATGAAGTTGCCCTGGGAGGGGAAGGCAGTGATGCCGGGCAGCTTGCTGAGCTGACGCAGCATCTCCTGCCGGTCGGCGTGCACCTGGTGGAGGCTCTGGCGGTACTCCTGCCGGTGCTCCCGGATCGCGAACACCACGTACTCGGCGAGCGAGTTGAGGTTCCACTTGGGCAGCGCGTCCCGGACCCGCCTGGCCAGTGCGGGGTTGGCGACCAGGTAGCCGAAGCGGATGCCGTGCAGCCCGAAGTTCTTGCCGAGGCTCTTGAGCACGACGACGTTGGGCAGCAGCACCGCCTCCTGGGCCACGCTCGGCTGCGGCTCGCTGCTGACGAACTCGATGAAGGACTCGTCGACCACCACCAGGTCGAGGTCGATCAGGGCGTGCAGCATGCTGATGACGGCCTGCCGCGGCAGGTAGCCGCCGTCGGGGTTGTTGGGGTTGCAGATCACGGCGGTGCGCGAGCCCCGGGACTGCACGAAGGAGACGAAGGCGGCCGGGTCGAGGGCGAAGCCGCGCTCCTCGGGCAGCGGGAACATGTCCACCCGCTTGCCGGTCTCCATCGGCTGGTCGGTCCACCGACCGAAGGTGGGCACCGGGACGGCGAGGCTGTCGCGGACCAGCAGGTGGTCGATCCAGGTGATGAGCTCGGTCGAGCCGTTGCCCATGGCGACGGTCTGCGGGTTGAGTCCGAGCACCGAGCACAGCTCGGCCGCGATGGTGTCGGCGCCGCTCGGGTAGTAGGTGAGGATCCCACGCAGCTCGCGTGCCAACCGCTCGAACATGGCGGGGGTCGGGAAGTACGGGTTGCAGGGGATGCAGAAGTCGACCGTGCCCTCCGCGCCGCCCGCCCTGCTCAGCGAGAAGAACGACGGGCTGTGGGCGGTGCTCGCCCGGAACAGCTGCCGCACGTTGTCCGGCCGGCCCCCACCGCCTGTGGTGGCGAGACCGCCCGCGCCCTCCGACGGGTTGATGGCGACAGTCAATCCGACGACCTCCTCGGTCACTTCGCTGCCCGGACCTGCCGAACCGCGACCCTCCGCTCCCCCGGTGTCCCGAGGGTGGCACCGGGAGCGCGGCGGGTGGGCGGATTGCGTCTAGGTGGATAAGAAACGCGTCGCGTAGTACTTCCTTGAGGATCAAGGAGCCGTGCCAGTCACCCACCGGAGGTCCCGATGTCCGTTCGCCGTGTCATGCCCGTCATCCAGTCGGAGGCCGTGGCGGAGAGCCGGGGGTTCTACGGCCTGTTGGGCTTCGAGGAGGTCATGGATCTCGGGTGGATCACGACGTTCGCGTCCCCGGCCACCCCGGCGGCGCAGATCAGCGTCATGACCGCCGACAAGACCGCTCCGGTCACCCCGGACCTGAGCGTGGAGGTCGACGACGTGGACGCGGTCCACGCGGCGGTGCGGGAGAGCGGGGCCGAGATCGTGCACCCGCTGAGCGACGAGGAGTGGGGCGTGCGGCGCTTCTTCGTCCGCGACCCCAACGGCCGGGTGATCAACGTGTTGAGCCACCGCTGACGTCCTCCCCCGATCCGCCCGACCGGCGGCCGAGGACGGGCGTCCCGACTGTTTACATCGATGTATATCTGCGCCACCCTGTTCACGGGCCCGGCCCTCCCCCCCCACCACCCGAGATCGGGAGACACCTCATGAGCCGTGTTCTCGCGCTGTGTCTCGGCGCGATCCTGGCCGCGCTGCTCGGCGTGCCGGCCGCCGCGTCACCGCCACCCGCCGCCTCCCCGGCCGACGTCGGTACCACCGCCACCGGCACCCTGCTGCGGGACGGCACCGGGCTCTACCCCAGGGCCGTCCGCCTCGCGCACAGCGGCGCGGCCAACGGCCGGGTGCTGGCCAGCGTCGTCACCTTCGACGGCGACAACGGCCTCGGCGCTATCTACGAGAGCACCGACGACGGCGCGACGTTCCGGCAGGTCGGCACCGTCGCCGACCACGACTCGGCCGGCGGCCAGGGGCTCTGCTGCGCAACGCTCTTCGAACTGCCGCGCCAGGTCGGCGCGTTGCCGGCCGGCACGCTGCTGTGGGCCTCGTCGGCCGGGCAGGACGAGACGGACCGCAGGATGGACCTGCGGATCTGGCGCAGCGACGACGTGGGCCGGAGCTGGTCCTACCTCTCCTCCTGCGCCACGGCGACCGGCACCGGCGGCCTCTGGGAGCCGGAGTTCTCGATCGCCGCGGACGGCGCCCTGGTCTGCCACTACTCGGACGAGACCGACCCCGACCACAGCCAGAAGCTGGTCGCGGTCCGCAGCTACGACGGCGTCACCTGGAGCGGCCGGCACGACACGGTCGCCAGCACCTGGCAGCCGGACCGTCCGGGGATGCCGGTGGTGCGTCGCCTGCCCGACGGCACCTACTTCATGAGCTTCGAGATCTGCAACCCCGGCGGCCAGTACCAGTGCGTGGTGCACTACCGCACCTCCCCCGACGGCTGGGACTGGGGCGACCCGGCGCACCTCGGCTACCGCCCGGAGACGGCGGACGGCAGGTACTTCCGCGCCACCCCGACCATCGCCTGGGCGCCGGCGCCCGACGGCTCGCCCAACGGCCGGATCGTGCTGGTCGGCCAGATGCTGCTCAACCGGGACGGCTCGACGGCCGCCGGCAACGGCCACACGATCCTGGTGAACGGCGAGAACGGTGCCGGCCCCTGGACCGCGATCGAGGCACCGGTCACCGTCCCCGCGCCGTACGTCAACTTCTGCCCCAACTACAGCTCCCCACTGCTGCCCTCGGCGGACGGCCGCCGGCTGCTCCAGATCGCCACCGACTGGGACGGCGACGTCTGCAAGCCCTACTACGCGACGGGCGAGCTCGGCGGCCCGGGCGCCGCCGGCGGCGACGCGCTCACCGGCTGACCCCTGACGCCGGCCCGGCGGGGAGGTCGCCCGATCGGAACACCGTCACCACGCCGGGCACGCCACCGGTGACACGGCTGTTCCCCCAGGGCGGGGCGCCCACCTCGCGGGTCTGCCACAGGTTCCGGTCGAAGAACGCCTCGTCGTACCGGCCCCGGCCCAACTCGCCGTCTGACCCCACGTGATCGCCGTCGAGGGAACAGAACAGAAACGCGAACACCTGCCCCGCGGCTCATCTGGTCTCCCCGTCCGACCGATCGACACGGAGGAGCCCCTTGCCGAAGGCGAAACCCGTCGCCCCGCCGGTGAGCGCCGGTCCCACACCGCCCGACGACCCCGGCACGCGGGCTCATTCACGACCGCCCTGCTTTCGCTTCCAGCGCCCGCAACGGCCAAAATACCGGAGAAACCAGCGCCGATTCAGTCCTCCGGCGCTCCCTGGCTGGGCCTACGCCTCTCTGACAACATAGACCGATGACCACGACCCGCATTGATCACGTTATGGCAAAGCCGCTCTAACGCCCCAGCTCACAAAGGGCGTTCCCCGCGCGAGCGGTGGAGTTCCGTCTGTGAGGGGGTGGGGTGCTGGACGGATCTCGTTCTCCCCGCGCGAGCGGGGGTGTTCCGTCTGTGAGGGGGTGGGGTGCTGGACGGATCTCGTTCTCCCCGCGCGAGCGGGGGTGTTCCGGCCTTGGCCGCGGTGACGGGTGCGCTGCTGCCGTTCTCCCCGCGCGAGCGGGGGTGCTCCGGGTTCGCCGACGTCCTGGTCGTGACCGCCGCCGCGCGCCCGGCTGCCCCAGTGCCAGCCAGGGCAGGATCGTCGGCCACGCTCAGGGCGATCGACATTGCCTCCCGGCACCAGCGGGCCCGGCGCACCAACACGGCGAGGTTCCGTGCCGCTTCGGCGGAGAGTCGACGCCGGCGGCGAGGTTGCGGCAGCGGTTGGCGGCCATCCACCCGAGCTCGTTCTCCTCGACTTCGACCAGCACCTGGGGGGCGAGCAGGTATGGCCTCGGCCAACGCGGTGCGGCCCTGGTCGGATCCGGCGTGGGCGTGGCCGGCGCTGATAAGCCCGGAAGGCGGTGGGTGAGCACGACGTAGCTGCACAGGTGGACGTCCACTGCCGCGCGGTCGAGTTCGAGGTGCTTCCGTCCGGGCGGTGGCTCGCTGAGCTGGCCGATGGCGAGCATGGCGTCCCGCGGCCGAGCCGCGAGGACTTCGCCGAGCGCGGCCTGGTCCAGCGGGCCGGCGACGAGGTGGCCGGTGGCGGCCTCGGTGGCCGCCAGGTTGGTGAGCAGTCGCCGTCGCCGCACTGGGTCTTCCTCCTACGGCTGTGGTCGTGGTCCGGACACGATAGGCGCGGGCGGGCCCGGGAAAGCGGTGCTTGCGGGGGTGCCGTCCCGGGGAGCCGTCTGGTTGGCGGCGGCGCCGACGCGGCGAGGCCGAAGGTCTCCGGTGGGATGCGCTGGGCCTCGGCGAAGGTGCGGAGCACGGTGATGTCAGTCATCACTCGATGGGGTGGCAGGTGCCATCCGGCCCGAACACCCCGCGCGGCGGCCCGTGTCCCGCCACCGCGCTGTCGCAACTGGGCGGCACAACTCGGGCCTCCGCCTTGAGGCGAGGCCATTCGCTGTTCCCCCAACTCCCGCCGGGGGTACCGTCCGAGGTGTCAGCGCGAGGACGGCAACATGGAGTCCGCTATGCCTGCACCAGCCGCCGCGCCCATAGAGGGCATCGGCACGCGCATCCAAGAGGTCCGGCAACTACGCGGGTTCACCCTGCGCGAGCTGGCGCGACGTGCGCATGTCTCCCCGGCCCAGATCTCCCGAATCGAACAGGGGCAGCGCTACGCGAGTCCCACCATCGTGGCCAGCATCGCCCGTGCGCTGAGCGTCAGCGTCAGCGTGCTGCATGGGCAGCCCTACATCCACATGCTCCAGCAGGACCAACTCGACGCTCTGCTGTCTCCCATCGCCAGCGCGTTGGACGACTGGGACATCCTCCCCGATGAGGACGATCCGCCGCCCCGGCCGTTGTCGGTGCTGGAGGCGGAGGTCCGTGCGCTCGATGCCAGGCGCGAGGCGGGCCAACAGTTCGAGCTCGCCGAAGCGCTCCCCGCGCTCATCAGCGAGGTCAACCACGCGACACTGCTGCACGACCGCCCCGGCCGGGATCGCGAGCGTGCGTACTGGCTCCAGGCCGAACTCGGCCGCACCACCTACGTGGCGACCCGCCGCTTGGGCTTCGTCGACCTCGCCCGACACGCTCTCGGCCGCATGTCAGCCGCGGCACCGCGTTCCGGGGACGCTCGACAGGTCGCGATCGAGCGGTGGGACCGGGCACGGCTTCTGGGCGATGGCGCCCGGCACGACAAGGGATACCGACTGATCCGGCAGGCGTTGCGGGACTTGGATGACGACGGCACCACCGGGACGCGTGCCGTGCGCGGCGCGCTGTACCTGGAGGCCTCGGTGCTCGCTCGACGAGCCGGGGCAGCCGAGGCGGTGTCCGATCTTCTTGGAACCGCCGGGGAATTGGCGGAGCAGACCGGTGAGCTGTCGGACTACGGTCTGGTCTTCGGCCCCGCGAACGTGGCCATTCACACGATGTCGGTGGCCGCCGACCAGGAAGAGCACGGCGAGGCGCTCAAGGTGGCCGAGGCCCTCCGCCTCCCAGCCGACTACCCGAAGGCCCGGTCGGCCTCGTACTGGGCGTCGCGGGCGCGCGCCGAGGCATGGACGGCCCGGCCGGAGGCGGCGTTGCGCTCGCTCGCCACGGCCAGGAGCGTGGCCCCGCAGCAGACCCGCTATCACCCGGGTGTGCACGAGACGGTCGGCACGCTGCTTCGCGCACGGGCGAAGGCCCCGGACGCGCTACGCGACTTCGCCACCTGGTGCGGCGTGTAGCGCCAACCATGGTCGTCGTCAAGCGCCTCCCGTGAACTCAGTGTTACCAGCCTGGTGACACCGAGGGGTTGAATCGGCGAAATCCTGTGACTGTCAGCGCATGAACAGTCACAGGAGTCACCGACATGCAGTCTGAACAGTCGTCAACTGGCCCCGACCGCGGAGCCGTGCCCGACGTGACCGCCGTCGAGCCGAAGCCCGACGACGGCATCACCATCGTGACCGGGCTCGAGCGGGCCGTCGACCTCGCCGAGCCGGTGACGTGCCTCTACTGTGGCAGCCACATCCTCCGGAACGACGACCACATGGTCGACTGCTCTTGGCGTCCCGGTAAGGCCGCACTGTGAGCCCCGACACCGGCGTGCGCTGGACCGGTCACGCGTTGATGGGCCTGTTGGTCGAGGATCCGGCGACCGGGCGCGTCGGCAGGCTGGCCGCCGTCCTGGAACACGTTGATCGTCCCGGCAACCGCGTCGTGCTGGCCGAGGCACACGTGCGCCCCGTGGACGGCAGTGGCATCGAGTGGACGGCGGACGCCGCCAAGCTGAGGGCGGTGGCCGATGGTTCATGACCACCTCGGTGGTCGCAGCCGCCCCCGGCCGGGACCGCCCGGCCGGGGGCCGGAGGGCTCAGGCGGGGTCGGTGGACTCGATGGCGGCGGGCCGTAGTTGGGCCGCGCGGATGCGGGAGATGTCGAGCTTGGGTGAGCGGTCGAAGCGGTAGATTCCGTTCTGTTCCTGGAAGACGTCGGTGAGTTGGGTGTAGCAGTAGCCGAACATGTCGGGATTTTCGAGGAGCACGCCGGTGAGGCCGGCGAAGCGGGTGTGGAACTCCTCCTCGTCGCGCGGGCGGTCGCCGTAGCCCCAGGACTCGTGCCGGTCGTCGCCGCGTGCCTCGGCGGCGGTCTCGGGGTGCCACCAGATGCCGCCGAACTCGCTGACGAAGTACGGCTGGCCGCGGTACGGCAGGGACCAGGGGCGGCCGTCGGGTGAGGCGTTGACGAACGGGTCGCCCTTGGCGAGGCCGGCGAGGAGTTCGCGGAAGGCGGTCGGGTCCTGCTCGTAGCTGTGGGAGTCGTAGACGTCGCTCTCCGGCACCCGGTGCGCGTAGCCGGAGGCGTCCAGGACCGGCCTGCTGGTGTCCATGGCCTTGGTGGCCAGGTACATGGCGCGGGTGACGTCGTCCAGGTCCGTGATGCGGTCGTGGAGCCGCTGGTGGGTCTCGTTGAGCGGGCACCAGCCGACGATCGCGGGGTGCGAGTAGTCGCGCTCCAGGGCCTCCAGCCACTGCGCCACGTAGGAGGCGTCGGGGCGCTGGTTGTCGTCGGCGGTGGCGCCGGTGTTGCAGCCCCAGTCGCCGAACTCGCCCCAGACCAGGTAGCCGAGCCGGTCGGCGTGGTACAGGAAGCGCTCGTCGAACACCTTCTGGTGGAGCCTGGCGCCGTTGAAGCCGGCGGCCATGGCGAGTTCGATGTCGCGCACCAGGGCCTCGTCGCTCGGCGCGGTCATCAGGCCGTCCGGGTACCAGCCCTGGTCGAGGACGAGGCGTTGGAAGACGGCGCGGCCGTTGAGGGTGATGGCCCGGCCGCGCCTGCCGACCGAGCGCAGGCCGGCGTAGCTGTCCGCGGCGTCGACCGACGTGCCGTTCGCGTCGAGGAGTTCGAGGCGCAGAGAGTAGAGGTGCGGGTCCTCGGGGCACCAGGCGCGGGCCCGGTCCTGGGGCACCGGCAGGTGGAGGCGGGGGGCCAGGTCGAGGTCGGCGCGGACCTCGGCGCGCGCCACCTCGCCGGCGGCGTCGGAGAGCACGGCCCGCACCCGGTGTCCTGGCCGGTTCTCGGAGAGCGGCAGTTCGAGGTGGAAGGCGGAGCCGGCCAGGTCGGGGGTGACGCGGGGCCTGCGCAGGTGGGCCTCGGGGACGGGTTCGAGCCAGACGGTGCCCCAGATGCCGGTGGTCCGCGTGTAGTTGCAGTCGTGGTTGGCGTACTTCACGGCCTGCTTGCCGCGGGCCTGCGGGCCGTGGCGGTGGTCCCTGGCGCGCACCACGAGGGTGACGGAACGGCCGGGCGCGGGCACCTCGCCCAGGTCGGCGGTGAACGGGGTGAAGCCGCCGCGGTGCCTGGCGACCTCGACGCCGTCGGCCCAGACGGTGGTGTCGTGGTCGACGGCCTGGAAGTGGAGCAGCGCCCGGCGCCCGGCCCACTCGGCGGGCAGGGTCACCGTCCTGCGGTACCAGACGGCCTCCAGGAAGTCGGTCTCGCCGACGCCGGAGAGCTCCGACTCGGGGCAGAAGGGGACGGTGATCTCACCGTCGAGTTCGCGGTCGAGCAGGCCGCGTTCCAGGCCGCTGTCGCCGCGGTCGAACTCGAACTGCCAGGCGCCGTTGAGGTTGAGCCAGTCGCCGCGGACGAACTGCGGTCGCGGGTACTCGGGCCGCGGCACGGCGGAGGGGGTGGACACACGAACTCCTGTCTGAGCTTTCGGGAACGGTCAGGCGCCGCCGAGGCCGGTGGTGGCCACGGACCTGACGACGCGTCGCTGGAAGAAGAGGAAGACGACGATCAGCGGGGCGGCGGCCACCACCGCGGACGCCATGGACTGGGCGTAGACGAGGCCGAAGGTGTCCCTGACCGTGGCCAGGCCGACCGGCAGCGTCATCAGGTCGGGGTCGTTGGTGACGATGTAGGGCCACAGGAAGTTGTTCCAGGCGCCGATCAGCACGAACACCGAGACCGCGGCCACGATGGGCCGGGAGAGCGGGAGCACCACGGAGCGGAAGACCTGGAGTTCGGACGCGCCGTCCAGCCGGGCGGCCTCCTCGAGCTCGCGCGGGATGGCGTCGAAGAACCGCTTGAGGACGAACACCATCATCGGCGCGACGGTCTGCGGCAGGATGACGGCCCAGTAGGTGTCCACCAGGTCGAACGCCAGCATCTGCTGGAACAGCGGCACGATCAGCAGCTGCGGCGGCACCAGGATGGCGGCCACGGTGACGCCGAGCAGCGCCCGGCGGCCGCGGAAGGTGCCGCGGGAGAGGCCGTAGGCGGCGAGCGTGGAGACGACGACGGTGATCACGGTGACCGCGCCCGTGATCAGCACGCTGTTGAGCGCCCACAGCGGCACGTTGCCGCCCTCGAAGATGCGCCGGTACGCCTCCAGGGTGAGGGCGCCCTTGAGCGGGTTGAGCCCCGGGGCCGCGGCGTCCTGCTCGCTCTGCAGGGAGGTGCACACGGCCCAGACGAACGGCAGCAGCCACAGCGCCGCGAACAGCGTGAGCGCGCCGCCGGCCAGCACCCTGGGCAGCCGGCCGGCGCCGAGCGTCAGCGGCGCGCCCCGGTCCTCGTGGGGCAGCCTGCGGCGGGGGCGGGGTGCGGTGGTGACGAAGGACACAGGTCAGCCCTCCCGGCGCGGCATGAACCGCAGTTGGGCGATCGATATGACGATGACGAGCGCGAAGAACAGGTAGGAGATGGCGGAGGCGTAGCCCAGCCGGTAGCCGGTGAAGCCGACGTCGTAGACGTACTCGAGGATGGGCCGGGTGGTGCCGTCGGGCCCGCCCTTGGTGAGGATGAAGATCTGGTCGAACACCTTGAGCGAGGCGAGCACCTGGAGGGTGGCGACCAGCACGGTGGTGCGGCGGAGTTGGGGCAGGGTGACGGACCACAGCCGGCGCCAGGCGCCGGCGCCGTCGAGCGCGGCGGCCTCCTGGAGGGTGTCGGGCAGCGACTGGAGCGCGGCCAGGTAGAGCAGGAAGTTGAAGCCGACGGTCCACCACACGGTCAGCGCGGCGATCGACCACATGGCCCAGGACTCGTCGGAGAGCCAGCTGACCGGGCCGAGGCCGACCGCGTCCAACGCCTGGTTGGCGAAGCCGAGTTCGGGTTGGTAGAGCCAGTTCCAGATCATGGTGACGACGGTGACCGGCAGCAGGTAGGGAGCGAAGAACGACAGCCGCCACACCCACTGGCCGGCGAGGCCGGTGTGCACCAGCAGCGCCATGGCCAGCGCGACGATGACCAGCGGGACCGCGGAGATCACGGTGAAGAACACGGTGTTGCCGAGGCTGCGCCACATGTCGGGATCGCCGAGCGCCTCGGCGTAGTTGGCGAGGCCGACGAACTCGGTGCCCCGGAGGGTCAGCGACTCGTCGGTGAGGCTCATCCACACGCCGTGCGCCACCGGCCAGAGCAGGAAGAGCGCGAAGAGCACGGCGAAGGGGAGGACGAAGAGGGCCCCGGTGCGGCGGGGGCCGGGCCGCCGGGCGGCGGCCTCGGAGGGTGTGGTGGTGGCGGTGGTGCCGGCGCGGGCGGCCGCCGCGGGCGTCGAGGCTGTGGTGGACACGCGGGACTCCGGGGACGTGGGGACGCGGCGGCCGTCAGACGACGGGGTTGGGCTGGTCGAGCAGTTCGGCGCACTCGTCGATCAGCCGCTCCACCGCCGCCTCGGGTGAGGCGTCGCCGAGCAGCACGGCCTGGAGCGGCTGGCACATCTCGTTCTGGAAGGTGGAGCCGGCCCCGGTGAACCAGGTGGGCGGGTCCAGGACCGCGCTCTCGGCGGCCTCGACGTAGGAGGACTGCGGCTGGAGTTCACGGTAGGCGGGGTCGGCCGTCACCGGCTGGTAGGCCGGGATGTGGCCGGCGCTGGCCCAGGTGAGGCTGCGCCGGAGGATCTCGGCGACGTAGCGGTGTGACGCGCGGCGCCGCGCCGGGTCCGGGTTCTCCTGGTGGGGCAGCACGAAGCTGTGCGAGTCGGCGAAGGCGCCGGGCCGGCCGAACACCGGCGGGAAGGGCGCGGCACCCAGCGGCCGGCCGGCGGCCGCCAGGGTGGGTAGCTCCCACTCCCCGCACATCAGCAGGCCGCCGCGTCCGCCGGTGAAGGCGGCCATGGCGCCGAAGTAGTCCAGGTTGTTGGGGTTGGCCCGGCCGTCGAAGAGGTCGCGCATGAAGGTCACCGCGCGGAGGGCGGCGTCGGCGTCGATCTCCGGCGGGCCGCCGTCGGGCAGCGCGAAGGTGGCGCCGGTCTGGGCGTAGAGGCCGTGGAAGAGCCGCCAGGTCTGCGCGGGGTCGAGCACGTGCCCGAAGAGCATGCCGGCGGCGCCGCTCGCCTCGGCCAGCGCGGCGCCGGCGGCCAGCGTCGCCTCAGGGGAGTCGAGTTCGACGAGCCGGCCCTCGCCGTCGAGCAGCCCGGCGCGGTCGGCGATCTCGGTGTCGTAGAAGACGACGAAGGGGTGGGTGTCGAGCGGGACCGCGTAGAGCCGGCCGTCGTGGTGGGACCGCTGCCAGAGCCCGGGCACGAAGTCGGCCTCGGTGATGCCGAACTCGGCGAGCAGGTCGAGGTCGAAGGGGTCGAGCAGGCCGCCCGGCGCGTAGCCGGCCATCCGGGAGAGGTGGAGCACCGCGACCTCGGGCGGCCGGCCGCCGGCGGCGGCCATGGCGAGCTTGGTGTAGTAGGACGGGCCCCACTCCAGGATCGTGCGGTCGACGCGGAAGCCGTCCCGGCCGCCCGAGACGTCGGCGATCATCTCGTCCATCAGCATGCCGTCGCCGCCGGAGAAGGGGTCCCAGACCCGCAGGTGGTCGGGGCCGCCGGCGGATCCGGGGGCGGCGCAGCCGCCGAGCGTCCAGGGGGCGAGGGCGGCGCCGGCGCCGGCGAGTCCGAGACCGAGGAGCCGGCGGCGCCCCGGCCGGGGCGGGCCGCCGGGATCGGCGGGTCCAGGGGGATGGCCAAGGGGTCGGTCAACGCTCATCTCGCACCTCTTTCGACGCCCTCCGTTGGACGCGCGGCCTTTTTTACATCGATGTACATTCGCTGTAAAGGCCTCGGTCACGACGTGAAGGGGGCGGGGCACGCGGCACGTAGGATCGGGGGTCGGCTCCGAGGAGGTTGGGTGGCCAGGCCCAGGATCAAGGATGTGGCGCGGCGCGCGGGCGTCTCCGAGAAGACCGTGTCGAACGTGATCAACGACTACGCGCACGTCTCGGAGCGCACCCGGCGGGTGGTGCGGGAGGCCATCGAGGAGCTGGGCTACCGGGTCAACCTGGCCGGCCGGCACCTGCGCCGGGGCCGCACCGGCATCGTGGCGCTGGTGGTGCCCGAGCTCGACATCCCCTACTTCGCCGAGCTGGCCAACGCCATCATCGCGCACGCCGAGCGGAACGAGCTGACGGTCCTGGTGCACCGCACCCGGGCCGACCGGGAGCACGAGCTGGCGGCGCTGGAGGGCTTCCGCTCCGACTTCGCGGACGGCGTGATCCTCTCGCCGCTCGCCCTCACCGGGGACGACCTGCGGGAGCGCCGCGGCACGCTGCCGCTGGTGCTGCTCGGCGAGACCGTGGAACCGGGGCTCGCCGACCACGTGGCCATCGACAACGTGCTGGCGGCGCGCGAGGCCACCCAGCACCTGCTCGGGCTCGGCCGGCGGCGGATCCTGGCGGTCGGCGGCCGGGACCGTCCTGGCCCCGGCACGGCGGAGGCCCGCACCCTGGGCTATCGGCGGGCGGTCGAAGGGGCGGGGCTGGCGTACGACCCGGCCGCGGTGTGGCCGGTCGCCGAGTTCCGGATGCCGCACGGCGCGGCCGCGGTCGCCGAGGCGCTGGCCGCCGGACACCGGTTCGACGCGCTGCTGTGCCTCAACGACCAGTTGGCGCTCGGCGCGCTGCGGGCCCTGCACGAGCACGGCCTGCGGGTGCCGGAGGACGTGGCGGTGGTCGGTTTCGACGACGTGGAGGCCGGCCGGTACAGCGTGCCGACGCTGACCACGGTCGCCCCGGACACCGACGCCGTGGCCTCGGTCGCGGTCGAGCTGCTGCTGAACCGGATCGCCAAGGCGGGCGACGACGGGGAGCCGCCGGCCCCGCCGGACGAGCGGGTGGCCCCGCACCGGCTCGTGGAGCGGGAGAGCACGACGGGCGTCGAACGTTCCGTTCGGTGACGCCGATGACGGGGGTCACTGTCGACCTGGACCCCCCACAAGATATCTTGACGTCAAGACGACGTAGACGTGAGAACGTGAAGCGGAGTAGCGGTGACTGACTCGACCATCATCTATACGCACACCGACGAGGCCCCGGCCCTGGCGACGTACTCGTTCCTCCCCGTGGTCCAGGCGTATGCCGCGACGGCCGGCGTCGGCGTCGAGACCCGCGACATCTCGCTGGCCGGGCGGATCATCGCCTCCTTCCCCGAGTACCTGGAGGAGCCGCAGCGCATCGACGACGCGCTGGCCGAGCTCGGCGAGCTGGCCAGGACGCCGGCCGCCAACATCATCAAGCTGCCGAACATCTCGGCGTCCATCCCGCAGCTGAAGGCGGCCGTCGCCGAGCTGCGCGAGCAGGGCTACGCGCTGCCGGACTACCCGGACGACCCGCGCACCGACGAGGAGCGGGAGATCCGCGCCCGCTACGACAGGGTCAAGGGCTCGGCCGTCAACCCGGTGCTGCGCGAGGGCAACTCCGACCGCCGGGCGCCGGCCTCCGTGAAGAACTACGCCAGGAACCACCCGCACCGGATGGGCGCCTGGTCGGCGGAGTCCAAGACCAACGTCGCGACCATGGGCGCCGACGACTTCCGCTCGACCGAGAAGTCCGTGACGATCACCGAGGCGGGCTCGCTGCGCATCGAGCTGGCCGGGGACGACGGCTCGACCACGGTGCTGCGCGAGTCGGTGCCGGTGCTGGCGGGCGAGGTCGTGGACGCCTCCGTGATGCGGGTCGCGGCGCTGCGGGAGTTCCTCACGGCGCAGGTCGCCAGGGCCAAGGCCGAGGGCGTGCTGTTCTCGGTGCACCTGAAGGCCACCATGATGAAGGTCTCCGACCCGATCATCTTCGGTCACGTGGTGCGGGCCTTCTTCCCGAAGACGTTCGCCGCCCACGGTGAGACGCTGGCGGCGGCCGGTCTCACCCCGAACGACGGTCTCGGCGGCATCCTCAAGGGCCTGGAGTCGCTGCCGAACGGCGCGGAGATCAAGGCGTCCTTCGAGGCCGAGCTCGCCGAGGGCCCGGCGCTCGCCATGGTCGACTCGGACCGGGGCATCACCAACCTGCACGTGCCGAGCGACGTGATCGTCGACGCCTCGATGCCGGCCATGATCCGCACCTCGGGCCACATGTGGGGCCCGGACGGCCAGGAGGCGGACACCCTCGCGGTGCTGCCAGACAGCTCCTACGCCGGCATCTACCAGGTGGTCGTCGACGACTGCCGCGCCAACGGCGCCTTCGACCCGGCCACCATGGGCTCGGTGCCCAACGTCGGCCTGATGGCGCAGAAGGCCGAGGAGTACGGCAGCCACGACAAGACCTTCGAGATCCCCACCACCGGCACCGTGCGCGTCGTCGACGAGTCGGGGAACGCGGTGCTGGAGCAGGCGGTCGGCGCGGGCGACATCTTCCGCATGTGCCAGACCAAGGACGCGCCGATCCGTGACTGGGTGAAGCTGGCCGTCGGCCGGGCCCGCGCCACCGGCGACCCGGCCGTGTTCTGGCTGGACGAGGACCGGGCGCACGACGCCCAGCTGATCGAGAAGGTCCGCGCCTACCTGCCGGAGCACGACACGGAGGGCCTGACCATCGAGATCAAGGCGCCGGTCGACGCGATCGCCTTCTCGCTGGAGCGGATCCGCCGGGGCGAGAACACCATCTCCGTCACCGGCAACGTGCTGCGTGACTACCTGACCGACCTGTTCCCGATCCTGGAGCTGGGCACCAGCGCCAAGATGCTCTCGGTGGTGCCGCTGATGAACGGCGGCGGCCTCTTCGAGACCGGCGCCGGCGGCTCCGCGCCGAAGCACGTGCAGCAGCTGGTCAGGGAGAACTACCTGCGCTGGGACAGCCTGGGCGAGTTCCTCGCGCTGGCGGTCAGCTTCGAGCACCTGGCGCAGACCACGGGCAACGCCCGCGCCCAGGTGCTGGCCGACACCCTGGACCGGGCCACGGCCACCTTCCTCAACGAGGACAAGTCGCCCAGCCGCCGCCTGGGCGGCATCGACAACCGGGGCAGCCACTTCTACCTGGCGCTCTACTGGGCCCAGGAGCTGGCCCGGCAGAGCGACGACCCGGCCCTGGCCGAGGCGTTCGACGGCCTGGCGAAGACGCTGACCGAGCAGGAGTCGACCATCGTCGAGGAGCTGGTCGCGGTCCAGGGCTCGCCGGTCGACATCGGCGGCTACTACCAGCCGGACCCGACCAAGGCGTCGGCGGTCATGCGCCCGTCGAAGACCTTCAACGACGCGCTGGCGGCGCTCGGCTGACGACCGGCCGAGCAGGGCGCGGAGGGGCGCGGACCGCACGGGCGGCCCGCGCCCCTTCCGCGCGATGTCGGCGGTAGCGTTGTCCTCCACCCGGGGGCGGTCCACCCGGCGGTCGGAACCCCGACGGCCACGCCCCTGGCGCCAGGAGGGGCCGGATGACCGCACCGACCGACCGCCACCACGACCGCGTGCCGCAGGACCAGGCCGTTCCCGGGCCGGCCGCCGCCGAGCCGACGCCGTCCGAGGAGCGGACCGGCGGGGTGCGTGAGGTGAAGTCCGCGGCGCGGACCCTGGAGCTGCTGGAGTTGCTGGCCGCCAGGCAGAACCGTCCGGCCAGGCTGCGGGAGCTGAGCGAGGCGCTCGGCATGCCCCGCAGCAGCTGCTACGCCGTGCTGCGCACCCTGACCAAGTACGGCTGGGTGCGCACCGACGCCTCGGGCACGCTGTACGGGATCGGCATCCGGGCGCTGCTCGCCGGCACCAGCTATCTGGACACCGACCCCTATGTGCACACCGCCAAGTCGGTGCTCGACCGGCTCGGCGAACACCTGGACGAGACGTTCCACCTGGGCCGGCTCTCCGGGACCGACGTGGTCTACCTGGTGACCAGGGAGTCGGGGCAGTACCTGCGGCCGCACAGCCGGGTGGGGCGGCGGCTGCCGGCGTACTCGACGGCGCTCGGCAAGTCGCTGCTGGCCGGTCTGGACGAGGCGGAGCTGGCGGAGCACCTGCCGGCCGAGTTGGCGCCGCTGACCGAGCACACCCTCACCGACCGGGCGGCGCTGAGGCGGGACCTGGCTGAGATCAGGGAACGCGGCTGGGCGGTGGACCGGGAGGAGAACACCGTGGGCGTGAAGTGCTTCGCGCTGCGGCTGCGGTACGCGGAGCCGGCGACCGACGCGATCAGCTGCTCGGTGCCGCTGGCGCGCCTGACGCCGGCCCGGGAGGAGGACGTCGTCACGGCGCTCGGCCGGGCCCGGGACAGCATCGAACAGGGCGTGCTCTCCCTCGGGTTGGGGGCCTGGGGCGCGGACGAGGGCTGAGCGTCGGGAGCATCGGGCGTCTTCATTTCTGACCACTGTCTACCTATATAGACGGCACGTGGTTAGACTGCCGCCGTACCCGTCCGATCGCTGACGAGGTCGTCAGCTGCCGTCCGCCGGAGGGCCACGGTGCCAGAACAACCGTCCAACGAGCCGCACCGCATCCGCGACATCCGGATCACCCCCGTCGCCTTCCGCGACCCGCCCCTGCTGAACACCGTCGGCGTCCACGAGCCGTTCGCGCTCCGCGCCATCGTCGAGGTCACCACCGACTCCGGGCTCCACGGGCTCGGCGAGACCTACGGCGACGCGGCCCACCTCGACCGGCTGCGGGCCACCGCCGCGCGGCTCACGGGCGTCGACGTGTGGCACCTCCAGGAGATCGCCCACCGGACCCGTCAGGCGCTGGCCGCGGACGCCACCACCGGCGGCCACGGCATGAGCGGCATGGTGACCGGCACCAGGGCCGCCGACCGGGTGCTCTCCCCCTTCGAGGTGGCCTGCCTCGACATCCAGGGCAAGGTCCTCGGCCGCCCGGTGAGCGACCTGCTCGGCGGCGCCGTGCGCGACCGCGTCGCCTACAGCGCCTACCTGTTCTGCAAGTGGGCCGGCCACCCGGGCGCCGAGCCCGACGAGTGGGGCGCCGCGCTCGACCCGGACCAGCTCGTGGCGCAGGCCCGCCGGATGATCGACGACTACGGGTTCACCGCGATCAAGCTCAAGGGCGGCGTCCTCCCGCCCGAGGAGGAGGTGGCGGCGATCCTCGCCCTGCGCGAGGCGTTCCCCGACCATCCGCTGCGCATCGACCCCAACGGCGCCTGGAGCGTGGCCACCTCGATCCGGGTCGGCAAGGAGCTGGCGGGGGTGATCGAGTACCTGGAGGACCCCACCACGGACATCGAGGGGATGGCCAGGGTCGCCCGCGAGGTGCCGATGCCGCTGGCCACCAACATGTGCGTGGTCGCCTTCGACCAGGTCAAGCCGGCCGTCGCCCAGGACGCCGTCCAGGTCATCCTCTCCGACCACCACTTCTGGGGCGGGCTCGGCCGCTCCAGGTCGCTCGCCGCGATCTGCGACACCTTCGGGCTCGGCCTGTCCATGCACTCCAACTCGCACCTGGGCATCAGCCTCGCCGCGATGACCCACCTCGCCGCCGCCACCCCCAACCTCACCTACGCCTGCGACACGCACTGGCCGTGGAAGGACGCCGCCGACGACGTGATCGTGTCCGGCGCCCTGACCTTCGAGAACGGCTCGCTCGCGGTGCCGACCAGGCCGGGACTCGGCGTGGAGCTCGACCGCGACGCGCTGGCGCGGATGCACGAGCAGTACCTCGCGTGCGGCATCAGGGAGCGCGACGACACCGGCTACTACCGGCGCGCGCACCCCGGCTTCGACCCCACCCCGCCCCGGTGGTGAGGACGTGCGGATCCTGCTGACCGACCCCATCCTCGACCGGTTCCGCTCCGAGCTGACCAGGGGCGGCGCCGACGGCCACGACTGGGCCTTCCTCGCCGGGGCGCCCGACGCGGCCGTCGCCGCCGAACTCCCGACCGCCGACGTGCTGGTCGCCTCCCGGGTGACCGCGCCCATGGCCGAGGCCGCCAGCCGGCTGCGGCTGCTGCACGTCACGGGCGCCGGCGTCGACCGGATCGCCCTGGACCCGCTGCCCGCCGCCACCACGGTGTGCACCACGGCGCACCACGGTCCCTCGATGGCCGAGCACGTCGTGATGGTCACGCTGATGCTCTCCCGCCGCGTGCTGCGCGCCGACCGGCTGATGCGCGAGGGCCGTTGGGAGTCGGTGGCGGTCGACCCCGGGGTGCCGCTCGGCGCCACGCTGGCCGGCCGCACCGTCGGCGTCGTCGGGCTCGGCCAGATCGGCGGCCGGGTGGTCGGCGCGCTGACGGCGCTCGGCATGCGGGCCCGCGCGGTGCGGCGGGACCCCGCCGCACCGCTCCCGGCCGGCCTGCGCCCCGAGCAGCTCGACCGGGTGGACGGCGAGGACGGCCTCGACGCGCTGCTCGCCGGGTCGGACGTGGTGGTGCTCACGGTGCCGCTCGCGCCGGCGACCAGGGGTCTGATCGGCGCGGCCCGGCTCGCCCTGATGCGGCCCGACGCGCTGCTGGTGAACGTGGCCCGCGGGCCCCTCGTCGACGAGGACGCGCTCTACGAGGCGCTGGCCGGCGGCGTGATCGGCGGGGCGGCGCTCGACGTGTGGTGGAGCCACCCCAAGGACGGCACCGGCGGCCGGGGCTACAGCCGCCCGTTCGACGCCCTGGAGAACGTGGTGCTGACCCCGCACCACTCGGGTCACACCACCGAGACGTTCGGCGGCCGGGCCCGGGAGATCGCCGACAACATCGCCCGGCTCGGCAAGGGCGAGCCGCTCACCGGCGTCCTCCGGAGGTGAGCCCCCTGAACGGCGGCGGGGCCCCCCGGGGGTTGGCCACCCCGGGGGCCGGGCCCGCCCGCCGCGGGGGGGGGGGGGGGGACCGGGCGGGTGGGGGGGCCCCC